>JABJCZ010000340.1 GCA_018668475.1 Alphaproteobacteria bacterium
CAATTGTTCCAGCACAATATGTCCTGCGCGTGCCGTGCCGAGCTCCTGTTTTTTTTCATCGGCGCCGGCATGGTTCTGGTGGTCGAACCCATGCTGCAAAATGGTGATGCTCCGCTGACCAACCAGGCGAGCAATGGCGTCGCTCTGCAATTGGGCTGGAATCGCCGCAACGGCCAGGGGTGTGGCGGCGGCGTCGACCGTATCAACAAGGCGCTGCAGGGCCGGGCAGTCAACCGCTGCATCGTCATCGCGCCACCAGAATTCAATTCTGATGCCGGCCTGCCGGCAGGCGTCAAGTTCGGTATCAAGTTGCTGCCAGATCAGGTCGGTCATGTACTTGTGTGACTCATTATTATCGCAGCCGATGCGTCGGCGCCGTCGCAATCGATCATATTGTCGGGTGGGGCAGGTGCCAACAATACGCGATCAATGGCATCAGCGAGGGATGGGCCGCCTAACTCTTGCTCTGTAACAACCTGTGCCAGGCCACGTTGGCTCATGCGCGCGGCACGGGTCGTTTGCTCTGTCTCACCATCACCAACAAATGGCACCAGTACCGCGCGGACCCCTGTGTCCACAATGTCCATCACCGTGTTGTAGCCGGCCTGCGAAATGGAAACTCGTGCGCGCTTGAGCACGTGCTGAAAATCGGCCCGGGACCGTTCGATATCAACGCCGTTCGGGGCCTGACTACGGAGCTGTGCGATCTCATCATCCGAGCGGGTTGCTCCTGCGAGAAGCAGCCAGCGTGATGCGGCGAGCGCGCTTTTAGGGCGAGCTTTCAACGCAGTCTCAAGTAATGCGTCACCGACCGCGCCGCCGCCCGCCGAGACAACGACGTCGTAGTCTGTAGCGTCAGAATGCGGTGCATCGACATGAGATTCGCGCACGTAGCCGGTGTAGCGGATGAGATGTGCAATGCGCGCCACCGCCGGAAATGTCATGTCAAACGGGATCAGGGCCGGGTCGCCATGCACCAGCACTGCGGCGTAGTAGCCGAGGACTACATCGGACATTTCGTCATAACGCGCGCGTTTCTTCTTTGCTGTCAGAATATCCCGAACTGAACAAATTACCGCGCAGTGGCCGCTCGTACGGGCTGCTTCAAGAAGTGGTTCAAGTTCAAACGCCAGCTGGCGGCGGCCGAACGGGTACATCTCGGTGACCAGGACATCAGGTTGCGACTGGGCAAACACGCTGAGCAGATGGTCCCTGCGCGCGTGCAGAAATGCTGTATCTGGCGGTGTTCCATCCTTTGTCGCGAGACCGGAAAAAGAACTGTCCATGGCACGAAGCGGTGGGAGCTGGACCAGCGATGCGCCACCGATGTCGAGGTCGCTTACCGGAAATCCACCTGATACCAGCGTGACGTCGGCGCCAGCCGCACTGGTTGCGCGCGCCAAAACGGCGGCCCGTTTGAGATGACCGATTCCCAGCAGGTGCTGGGTCCAGATCATGACTCGCCCTGCTCTCCTGGAGTCCCCGGTGCTCAATCGGCCCCCTTCCCGTTGCCGTCCAGCGGAACACAGAGCTGCTCGACATGCGGTGTCCCATCTGCATCCAGGCGAAACAGATGGGCTGATTCCCAATTCATTTTGTCCGGTGGTTTTCCGAGCAGTGGCCAGCCTGTCGCCAGTGAATAGATTGCCCGAATGAGCCCTTTGTGTGTCACCGCACCTGTCGTGACACCACTGGCCGCACGTTCCCGCAAAAACGGCATAACCCGGTCCTGCACCATGCGTGGGCTTTCGCCGCCGGGGGCACAGAAATCCAGGCCCATCGCTTCAATGTCTTCCATGCCAGCCGGGTCGGCGGCGCGCAGGTCAGCGATGGTCCGGCCCTCCCATTGGCCCCAACTCATCTCCATCAGGCGGGGCTCAAATTGCGGTTGACGGACGCCGAGCCACTGCGCCGTTTCCACGCACCGTAACAGCGGGCTGACGAACCACGCCGCACCGGCTAGTGCGGCGGGTGGGCGCCAGTTCGCAACAACCTTGCGCCCCGCTTCAGACAGGGCAACGTCCGTGTGTCCCTGCAGGCGTTTCGCGGCATTCCAGGCGGTCGGCCCATGACGAATAAATGCGATCAACGTCATTTGTTGTGTTGCCTCTGGTGGAGCATGACGGCGCGCTCCAAAGCCGCCTCAAGCGCACTTGCCGCCGCTGCCAGATTGTGTTGGCTCGCGACCTTGGTTCGGGCGTTCTGGCTAAATGTGTCGCGCAATTGGCCGTCGCGGGTCAACTTCACAACGGCTTCGGCGAATGCGATGTCGTTCCACGGCGCTATCAAGGTGCCGGTCTCGCTATCCGCAACGACTTCCGGCACGCCTCGAAACCCGCCGGCGACGACGGGTAATCCTGTCGCCTGAGCTTCAAGTAGCGCCATGCCGTAAGCTTCATTGTAGGCCGGCCAGACGAACAGGTCGGCGGCGGCATACAGGCCCGGCAGATTGGTCGGGTCCTGCGCGCCGAGAAAAACGGCAACATTTTCGCCAAGCGGATCAAGCGCATCATGTACGAGGCTTCGAGAATCACCGTCGCCGATGACCAGAAGATGGAAGTCAGGGTCGGCAATCAGCCACAGCGCGCGACCGAGCAGGCGGTAAGACGCTAGCTTGTCGCCCGGGCGCATCATACCGACCGTGATTAGCCAGGTTTTTTCGGGATCGAGGCCGTACCGCGCGGCCAGCTCAGACCGGTGTTTCGTTCGGGCGTTATACGCGTCGTCGTAGGGGGCTGTATCCACGAATGGCGGTAAACGCATCAGGGAGTCCGGGCCAGCAACCAGAGGCCGCAAGGCCTCTTCGTCTTCTGGCGTAATGGACAGCACAACCTGCGCCCGGGCGATCGCCTGCGCGGTCACCGCGAGATTGCGCGCATAGGGTCCGCGCGCCTGTTTGCGCGCATAGGACGCTTCGGCAACCACGTAGGGAATATCCAATGCAGCCGAGACCGGCGGTCCCAGCCAGTCCGGCGCCTTATGGTAGAGGTGGTAGGTGATCCAGAGTTCAGGCTGTTCATTGGCGGGCAGGGTTTTCCACGCCTTGATCAGCTTCTCTGCTTCCGCATGTCCCTCGGTTTCCAGCTCAGCCTGTCTGGTGGCAACGCCTTTTCCGTCATAACTGCGAAAGGTGCTGGCAAGCTGCACGTCATGCCCCGCTCCCTCCAACGCCGCCATGATTAATTGCGCCATGCGCCGGTCGCCGGATGGCGTCGGGTGGGTGGGTGCCTTCATCGGGGCATAGAACGCAATCCGCACGGGTCAGGCCGCGCTGATGGGTCTGAGGCCGAACTGCGCTGCCAGCGGTTCGATGCAGGTTTTCAATGAAAAGTCTGATCGCACGCGAACAGCACCCTCCTCGCCCATTATTTGCCGCCGGTCGGGGCTGGTGATCATCTGGCGCAATGCAGCTGCCAGCGCCGGCGGGTTGCCGGCCTCAACCAGCAGCCCGTTGCGATCATGTTCGATCAGTTCCGGCACGCCTGACAGGCGGGTCGCGACCACGGCAAGGCCCTGGCTCTGCGCCTCAATCAATACATTCGGCAGTCCGTCCATGTCGCCATCGGCCGCGCGGCGGCTGGCCAGAACGAACAGGTCTGCCTTGCGATAGGCCTCCATGACCGCCCTTTGGTCCTGTGGCCCGCGCCATACGATCCGGCCATCAATTCCAAGTTGGCGAGCCTTGCTTTTCAGTTCATCGAGCATCGGCCCGCCGCCGATATGGACCAGGTTCCAGGCAAGGTCGCGGGGCAAGGTGCCAAGGGCGTTCAATAGGTCGTCATAGCCCTTTTTTTCGACTGCGCGACCAACCGAAAGCAACCGGGTGGGGTCCGCGAGTGCGTTGCCGTCGCGCCGCCCGTCAGTTCGGCGGGCGGGCGCAAAGCGGTCCAGATCGAGCCCGTGGTAAACGAGAGAAATATTGTCTTTTGTGGTCAGCGATTTTAGATGCTCGTGCCCGGCTCGGGTGCAGGTGACCGCCCAGTCGCAGGCGGCGAGCTTGGCCTTCTTTTCCCAGACTGGAGAGGTCCAAATGTCCTTCGCGTGAGCAGAAAAACTCCATGTCAGATTTGTCATTGCGGCTGCGTATCGGGCCACTGACGCAGGTGTATGCATGAAATGAGCATGAATGTGGGTCGTGGTCGGCAACAAGGCCTGCGCCAGCACCATTGCCTGGCCGAACCGGCGCACCCGGTTGCGTGTTCGGTCCTGGGCGAGGTCTGCCAGAAAAATTTTTCGGGCCTTGCTGTAACCCGAAAGCTTGCGGGCGTCGGCCCATGCACTTGCTACCCGACGCGGTTCATCATGCAGATACTCCGGCAAATAGGTTACCGGCGCGATGATTTGTTCGTGAACAGGGTGGCGCTTTTGGTCGGAAGAGTGACGCAATGAGTAAATGCGTATGCCAAGCCCGAACTTCTCAAGTGCTTGAATTTCTTGCGCAATAAAGGTTTCCGACAGGCGCGGATAACCCTTTAGCACAAATGCGACTGTGCCGCTCATTGCGTTGTTCCCTGTGGTGCACCGGCGTATTGGCGCCTGCCAGACAGTAATGGACGGTTTACCGATTCCATTCGCTCAATTAACCTCTGCGGCTTGGAGCAGACGGGAAGGTTGGCAGGGGAGCCGGTTGTCCGCATGGACAAAAGTATCTTCAAATTTATCTTTCGGCATACAAGGCCACAGCAATTCTACGTGCTCTTTATCACGGCTGTGTCCTTGCCGTTTTATTACGCTTCGCTCGATATTCCCAAGCTCATTGTGAATTCCGCGCTTGAGGCGGACGACCCGAACGTTGCTGGCGACGAATTTCCGCGGCCTTTTCGGATTCTCGGCATCACGTTTGGCGACATGGAACAGATGACACTGCTCGGTACGCTGTGTTTTCTGTTTTTGGGGCTAGTTTGCGTCAATGGTGGCTTCAAGATGTACATCAACGTGTACAAGGGCCGCCTTGGTGAGCGCATGCTGCGCCGGCTTCGCTATATTCTCTATTCCCGCATTCTCCGGTTTCCGCTGCCGCATTTTCGCAAAGTGTCGTCGGGTGAGTTGATACCGATGATCACCGCTGAAGTTGAGCCGCTTGGCGGCTTTATCGGGGATGCCTTTGCCTTGCCGGCCTTGCAGGGCGGGCTGCTGATCACCGCAATTTTTTATATATTCTCGCAGGATCCGTTCATGGGGCTTGCGGCGATCTCGCTATATCCCATGCAGGCCTATTTTATTCCGAAACTTCAACGTCGGGTAAATCTGCTCGCGAAGGACCGCGTCCGCGAGGTTCGCAAGCTCTCGGATCGTATTGGTGAATCGGTTTCTGGCGTTCAGGAGATTCATGCGCACGGAACGGCCAAATTCGAACTGGCTGATTTTTCCCAGCGTTTGGGCACGATCTACGAGATCCGCTACAAGATTTATAACAAGAAATTCTTCATCAAGTTTCTGAACAATTTTCTTGCCCAGTTGACGCCGTTTTTCTTCTTTTCCATCGGCGGCTATCTGGTCATACAGGGCGACCTCACCATTGGTTCCCTCGTTGCGGTATTGGCGGCCTACAAGGACCTGGCGCCACCCTGGAAGGAGCTGTTGCAGTACTATCAGATCAAGGAAGACGTCCGGATCAAATACGATCAGGTTGTCAGCCAGTTTGAGCCGCACGGTTTGATGGAGGAGGCACAGCAGCTTGAAGAGGCGGACACCGTGCCGCATCTCGGTGGTGAGTTCACTGTTTCTAACCTGTCGCTTCAGGATGAAGATCAGGTTGCGATTGTTAGCGGCGTATCGATGCGTTTTCCGTTGAACAGTCACGTTGCCGTGGTTGGCAGCGCCGGTAGCGGCAAGGAAGAGCTGATGCTCATGCTGGCGCGGCTGCTCGACCCGACGGGCGGGCGCATTGCGGCCGGCGACCAGCAGTTTGCATCGATGCCTGAGGCCGTTACGGGCCGACGCATAGGCTTTGTCGGGCACAATGCCTATGTCTTTGCGGCGACCTTGAAGGACAATATTTTTTACGGTCTCAAACAAAGGCCTGTTACCGCTGCCGATTACGATGCGGCCGCCGCATCAGCACATAAGGAGTGGCAAGCTGAGGCGGCGCGGTCGGGCAATTCGGATCTCGATAGTGGAGCCGACTGGGTCGACTATTCCGTACTTGATGCGGAAGGTTTGGCGAGCGCCGTCGCACCAACGCTGGCGGCGCTTGAGGCCGCCGATATGTCTGACGATGTTTACCACTTCGGCCTGCGCGGGGCGCTCGACCCAGAAGAACGACCTGAAGCGGCGACCCGAATTCTTGAGGCCAGATTAGCACTTGAGGAGCGCCTGAAGGAGCCCGAGTTTGCTCCGCTTGTCGAATCTTTCGATGTCGAGAAATACAACGACAATGCCACGTTGGCTGAGAACGTAATATTTGGCTCGCCCCGTGACGGCACCTTCGACATGAACAACTTCGCCGACAACGCCTATGTGAAGCAGGTGATCGAGAAGGCTGGGCTGACGGATGATCTGTTGGTGCGCGGGCATCAGTTGGCTGCGACCATGATCGAGTTGTTTGCCGACCTGCCGCCCGACCACGAACTGTTCCAGCGGTTCAGTTTTATCTCTGCGGATGACTTGCCGGATTATCAGGCATTGATCGGTCGTGTTGATAAGGAAGACTTGTCTGAATTGACAGCGGAGGAACGCACGCGGCTGCTCTCGCTGCCGTTCAGGTTGATCCCGGCCCGCCACCGCCTTGGCCTCATTGATGAAGAAGTACAGAAGAAAATTCTTGAGGCGAGAAGAATTTTCCGTGAAGACTTGCCCGACGAGCTCAAGAGCAAAGTCGAGGTGTTTGATCATGAGCGTTACAACGCCGCAGCAACCCTTCAAGATAATATCCTGTTCGGCAAGGTCGCCTATGGTCAGGCGCAGGCGGCGGAAAAAATTGGTGCGCTTATTTCAGATGTGATCGAAGACGGGCATTTGCGGTCCACCGTGATGGAGGTCGGGCTTGACCATCAGGCCGGAATCGCCGGCACGCGCTTGTCCGCCGCACAGCGTCAGAAACTGGCGATTGCCCGGAGCGTCCTGAAGCAGCCTGACGTCATGATTGTTTCTGAGGCGACGGCGGCGCTCGAAAGCTCGACACAGACCAGAATTCTTAAGAATATCCTGTCAACCTTCGATGGCCGGGGTGTGATCTGGTCTTTGCACAGAGCTGGCATGGCAAAGGATTTCGACCACATTATCGTCATGAAAAATGGCGGAATCGTGGATCAGGGCTCGTTTGATGAGGTCAATAAGGAAGGCTCCGTATTCCGCGACCTCATGGAGCAAGACTAATATTTTTCGGGTGCGAGGTGATTTCTCCTTGGAATCTCGTTCGGCACCCCCGATGTAAGATATGTGGGGTCGACCGCCTTCGCGGTCCGCTTCTCGGGAGTATATGATGGACCTTCAGCAAGATGTCGATTTGCTCAGGAACATTCCTTTGTTCCGCAATATCGATTCGGCCAAGCTGAAATTGCTTGCCTTCACTAGCGAGCGCCTGACATTCCAGCCCGAAGAAAATCTATTTTTGCAGGGAGATTTCGGTGATGCGGCATACATCATCGTTGAAGGTGATGCGGCAGTGCTCATCATCACGCCCGATGGTGACGAACTTCAAGTTGCCGCTGTGCGCCAGAATGACTGGGTTGGCGAAATTGCCATTCTTTGTGATGTTCCTCGAACAGCTACTGTGCGCGCAAAAACCAAACTGGTGACGCTGAAAATTTCCAAGGACATTTTCTTTCAGCTCATCACGCAGTTTCCGCAGATGTCAGTTGAAGTGATGCGCGAGCTGGCCAGCCGGCTTGAAAAGACCAATCGTCAACTTCAGGAGACCGCCGGGCAGCTCAAGGAAGCGCGCGGCTGAGGGCAGTAGGGCCTTGAGCCGCCTCGATTCATTTTTGCGTCGGCTGACTGCGCAGCACGTATGCCTCGGTGCATGTGTCCGCCTTGTCGAAACCGTGCCCGGCCCGGTCTGGGAACTGGGTTTGGGTTCAGGTCGGAGCTACGATCATCTTTGCCATCTCTTTCCCGCTCGCGACATTCAGGTGTTCGAGCACCGGGTCTCTGAAGATGCGGCCGGGATGGTGCCGCCCGACCAGATGATCATCGGCGACATGCGCGAAACACTTGCCAATGCGGCGGGCCGGCCTGGCCTGGCTGGCGCCGGGCCAGCGGTTGTCCATGCGGATATTGGCTCCGGCAACGATATCGTGGATGCGGAACTGGCGAATTTTCTGGGGGGCATGTTGCCGGCGGTTATGGCCCCTGGCGGGGTCGTTGCGGCGGATCGGCCGTTGCCAGGTAAGTTGAACCCTTTGCCATTACCGGGCGGCATCGCGGCAGGGCGATACTTTCTGTTGTCCAACCCGGGCCTGCACTAGCCGCCGGATTTAGCTGGCGGCGCGCCACCAGCCGTGCTCGTTCACGGCATAATAGGGCTCGTAGTGGCTTACCAGCGCGGGAGCCTTTAGGGCTGAGTTGCGGTTGTCGAGCACCAGCGAGCGGTCGTCAATGCGGACGATCAGCACCGCGTGCGGCGTGTTGTTCCGTGTGTCTTCCACCACGACGATGCGCATATCCTCTGCCTGCATTCCGAGGGCGCGCAGCGAGAGATATTTTAGGATCGCAAAATCCTCGCAGTCACCATCGCCCGACAGGAATTCCCGTGGGGTTGCCCAGTAGTCCCGAATACCGAAGGCTTGTGTGTCGGGTACATAGCGGCGCTGGTTGACCCAACGGTTTACCGTTGCGACGCGCTCCAGCGGGTTGGCTTCAGCGAGACCCAGCAACCGCACCAGCCACGCTTCATAGGCGCAATCCGCCAGTCCCGCATCGCATACGCTTCCGTTGCTGCTCTGACGAGCATGACGTAGCAGCATGTTTGTCCATTTGGAAAATGTATCTAGGCCGTCGGATTCGGTCGCGCTGCCGAACATTCCGGGCGCCCCAAGACCGGCGCGTGCAGGCGCAGCCGCGATCAGGCAGGCGCAGATCATCGATAGGACGAGTAGTTTTGATAAAAGGCGGGGAACCATGTTTTATCCGTCAAGTATCCGAGCGGTCGGATGACTTTGATTTGACGACAAACTGGTAAATAAATGCTTTCCCGCTTTTTGCGGGTTTCGTCTCAGGTGTTGAGATCGAGCACGACTGGCGCGTGGTCAGATGGCCGCGGCCAGCCACGTACCGGCTCTGCAATATGGGCGCCCTGCAACGCGGCGCGCAGATGCGGCGTTACCCATATATGGTCCAGCCGCCGCCCCTTGTTGGCCGCCTTCCAGTCCGCGGCCCGATAACTCCACCATGAAAAAATCTTGTCTTCCGGTGGCACGAATTCCCGCACCGCGTCGATCCACCCGCCGGCTGTCATGATGTTGTCCAGCCGGCTGATTTCCGCCGGCGTGTGCGTGATTACTTTGGCAAGCTTCTTGTGTGACCAGACGTCGGTTTCAAGCGGCGCGACATTCAGGTCGCCGACCAGCACTGCGGGTCGCTCTCCTTTGCGCTTCTTGAACCAGTCCGCCATGGCATCGAGAAAAGCCAGCTTGTGCGCAAACTTTTCGTTTTTCTCTGGATCCGGCTCGTCGCCGCCGGCCGGCACATAGAAATTGTGCACCTCCAGCCCGCTGGCAAGTGTGACCCAGATGTGGCGACTGTCTTCGCGCCCACACCAGTGCTTGCGGTGGGCCCGCGAGATTGGTAGCCGGGAATGGATGGAAACACCGTGGTACCCCTTCTGACCGAATACGGCGTGGTCCGTAAACCCCATCTCGGTGAAGGCGCTCTGTGGGTAGGCAGCGTCCGTCACCTTGATCTCCTGAAGACACAGAATATCCGGCGAGAGCTCGGCAACCAGCCGGGCAACGCTCTCGATACGAAGACGAACGGAGTTGATGTTCCAGGAAACAATACGCATGGCCGGCGCGACCCTATCACGGGCGCCAGCAACCGGCGATTAGGCGTTTCAGGCGTTGAACGAGCAAGGCCCAGCGCACCTTTGGGGCGTGCCGGGCCTTGAAATTTGACGATCTGCCTTCGATTGATGCGTCAGGCAGCTCGACGTGAGGTGCGAACGAACTCGCCGCGCACAACTGCGTCGATCTCGCCACGGCCGATGCCGATGTCCGAGAGCTGACGATCACTCATGGACAGAAGCTCCGAGCGAACCCGGCTCCGTTCCTGCCAGCTTTGAAAAACACGAATAATGCTGTTTCCAACCATTTCTTCTCTCCTTTGCTTTCGCTATGCGCCGGGGTGAGCAGGTCTTTGTCTCGTCCCGGCGGGTTTTTTCTGATGCACCAGTGTCCGGCGCGTCTGTGGCTTCTATTTAAACCACTTACAGCTATTCACAACCAATAATGCTGCGGTGCACCAATGCAAAAAATGCATAGCAAAGAGCCCTAACCCACCCGAATAAAGGGTAAGTATTTGTTAACGAAATGGGGGTGCTAAAGTGTGATTTGGGCCCGACGTGCGCTCGATCGAGCGTCGGCGGCAGCTGCAAAGGCGGCAAATATGGCGGCATAGAACGGATTGTCGCGGACGCGCCATTCCGGGTGCCATTGGACCGCCAATGCAAATCCCGCCGAACCAGTTACCCGGACGGCCTCGATTTGCTGGTCTGGTGCCACTGCTTCAATGGTCAAGCCGGGCGCCAGTCGGTCAATACCCTGAGTGTGCAGCGAATTAACTTCAGGTTGGGCTACGTCGGGCCAGAGTGCGGCCAGTTGCCCGCCGGGTTCCAGCGTTATGGTGTGACGGGTCGCATACTGGACGTCGAGTGGCAGGGACCGATCAACATCGTGGTTCATTCGTCCCGGAACCTCGGGCAAGCACTGGTGCAACGTGCCACCCAGAGCCACGTTCAGCTCCTGCATGCCCCGGCATATACATAGCAGTGGCACGGCCGCCGCGAGGGCCGCCCGGATCAACGGCAGGGTTGAGCCGTCGCGTTGAGGATCGAGCATGGTGCCCGGCGCAGTTGGTGGGCCGCCGTAGTGTTCTGGCGATATATTACTCGGGCTGCCTGTCAGCAACAGGCCGTCTATGGAGCTCAACAGTGTATCGTGCGTAGTGGTATCGCCGAGCGAAGGGGTGATAACTGGCACGGCGCCGGCACCCTCAATCGCGCCCAGCACATACTTTTCGCCGACCACATGAAACACCTGCCCGTCCAGCTCCCGCACGCAGGATGGCAGGGCGATCAGCGGCCGTGGGGCCGTGTTGATGTCTTTCGTATCGGGCATGCCGTTGTTCAGGCCTCCACGTAACCGCCCTTGCGGCCAATATTCCAGTGTATGGCACCCATGCTCAGGCTGCGTATCACGTAGAGCAGGGTCAGTGCCAGCCAGAGACCGTGGTTGCCGAGCACATCTGGCAACCAAAGGGCGGCTGGCACAAACAGGGCGGCTGAGAACAACATGGAGTTTCGCATGTCGCGGGTTCGAGTCGTGCCGGTAAAAACGCCGTCGAGAAACAGCGCCCAGAAAGCGGCAATTGGCATGCCGATGACCCAAGGCAAATATGTGCTGGCCCCGGCTCGCACCTCCGTAAGGTTGGTCAGACCACGAATGAGCACCGGTCCAAGCACGATGAACCCAAGGACCGTGATCAGCGCAATGACGAAGCACCATATGCCACCGACACGAATGGCAGCGGCCATGTCCGGCTTGCTACGTGCGCCGAGCGCTCGTCCGGTCAGGGCTTCGGCGGCAAACGCCATGCCGTCGATCCCGTAGTTCAGGAAAATCACAAAATTCATGAGCACGGCATTGGCGGCCAGCGTCAGGTCCCCCATGCGCGCGGCAAGGGACTCAAACAAAACGAAGGCCAGGGAGACCGCCATTGTACGAATAAATATATCGGTGTTGACCGATACAAACCGCCGAATGCGCTCGCCAGCGAGAACAAGCCGCCACCGCAAATTTCCTGCGCGGCCAACGAGCAGTTTTCTGACGATAAAGCCGCCGACGAGCAGGCCGGAATAGTCGGCAATAACCGTCGCCCAGCCTACGCCGGAAACGCCCATGTCGAGCACAAGGACGAAAATCAGGTCCAGAACTATATTGAGACCGTTTACGACGATCAGCAGCACCATAACCGGCCGCGTTCTTTGCATGCCGATAAACCAGCCCATCATCGCGACATTGCTCAGCGCGGCCGGTGCGCCCCATATGCGGGCATAGAAATACACTTCGCCTGATGCCGTGACCCCGTCGCTCGCCCCGATGGCCGAAAACGCACCCCAGCCGATCAGCGTTTGAGTGGCCACCATTATGCTGGCCAGAAGCCCGGCGATGACCAGCGCCCGAACCAGTACCGCGCGTAACTCATCATGATCGTCGGCACCATAGGCCTGGGCGGTCAGACCGGTCGTGCCCATGCGCAAAAAATTGCAGCTAAAATAGAGTGTCGCAAAAATCAGTGCACCGATGGAGACTGCGCCAAGATATTGCGGGTTGCCCAAGTGTCCGACGACAGCGGTATCCACTGCCCCCAGCAGCGGCAACGTGATGTTGGACAGGATCATCGGGAGCGCGAGCTGCCACATGCGACGATGCCAAGGGCCGTCGGCGCCCATACGATCAAACAGCGGCTGGTTCATGAGAACAGACTATCGGCTTTGCTGTTCGCGCGGATCGTCAAAAACAAATAGCTCGTTGTCGAGGTCTACGTTCGTCTCAAGCTCAAACAGCGTAACGGTCGTCGTCAGGCCCTGTGCGTCATCAACCTGCCATTGTCGCAACGCGAGTGGTGCGTCCGTATAAATGAGTGTCAGGCTGCCTTGTGCCGGATCCTCGCGTTGCACCACGCGCACCGCAAATAGCCCGTCGCGGTTCTCAAACCCGGTCACGACCAGCCGATCATTGAACCGCACATACGTGTCAGTCAGGGCGCCGAGGGGCGTGTCAAAGATGGGCCAGTCGCTGATCTGGTTGAGTTCGCGATCATGGTAGTGGAGCAGAAAACCGTCACCAATGATCAGTACCGGAAAGGGCGGATCGTATTCGACGCGAAGCCGCCCGGGCCGGCGCAAATAAAATAATCCCGTTGCCTCTTCGCCCCTGGCCGACACCTGAAGAAATTGCGCCCGCAAATTCTGAATGTCGTTCATGTAGTTTTCGATGCGCGCCAGTTCGCTTTGTTCGGCGCTGGTCAACTCCACAGGTGTCGCGTCCTCTGCGTTGGCGGCGGCAGTCCACAAGCAGAGGATTAGCGCAATTGCACACACGTGGTGCGGCAGGCGAAGTTTGAGTTGCATCATGGCGAGCTTCGTGCGGTCAGCGAAAACCTGAAGGTAGGCGATGGCGGCAAAGTGCGCCAGCAACAAGGCCATGTCATGGCATTACCCAGAATCACCTGGGAATTTTCATGGGCTTTATTGCAGTTCAATGGCGGCCAGGGGCTGCCAGCACGGTTCGTCATCCCGAATGGTCGCTAACCAGGACTTCGCGTTTGCCGACCCGGTTGGCCGGGCTCACCACCCCTTCGGCTTCCATGCGTTCGACAATCCGTGCAGCGCGATTGTAGCCAATCTGCAAATGCCGCTGGACAAAGCTGGTTGAGGCCTTTCCTTCGCGTGCGACCAGCGCGACTGCTTGATCGTAGAGCGGCTCGTCGCTCGCAGCATCTGCCATCGTGCCACCACTAAACTCTTCTTCGGCAACAACGTCGGCGAGATAGTCAGGTTGTCCCTGCGCCCGCAATACGTCGGTCACCCGCTCAACTTCTTCGTCCGTTACCAGCGGCCCGTGGACGCGGGTTACCCGCCCGCCGCCTTCAAGGAACAGCATGTCGCCCTGCCCGAGAAGTTGCTCCGCTCCGCCTTCTCCCAGAATAGTGCGACTGTCAATTTTTGACGTAACCTGAAAGCTGATGCGTGTCGGGAAGTTGGCCTTAATGGTGCCGGTAATAACGTCCACCGATGGCCGCTGAGTTGCCATGATGATGTGGATTCCCGCTGCGCGGGCCATTTGTGCTAGCCGCTGCACAGCGCCTTCAATGTCCTTGCCAGCAACCAACATCAGGTCCGCCATTTCATCGACGACTACAACGATATAAGGCATATGGGACAGGTCGAGTGCTTGCTCTTCGTAGAGCGGTTTGCCCGTTTCACTATCCAGGCCAATCTGCACTCGATGGGTCAGCTCTTCTTTTTTGTCGCGGGCTTCTTCAAGCCGGGCGTTGTAGCCCGTGATATTTCGCACGCCGAGTTTAGACATGCTCTGGTAGCGGGTTTCCATTTCCCGGACGACCCACTTGAGGGCGACCACAGCCTTGCCGGGCTCGGTCACCACCGGCGTCAACAGGTGTGGAATATCGTCGTAAACCGAAAGCTCCAGCATTTTCGGATCGATCAGAATCAGGCGGCACTGCTCTGGCGGAAGCCGGTAGAGCAGTGAGAGGATCATGCTGTTGACCGCCACCGATTTGCCTGAGCCGGTTGTGCCGGCGACCAGCAGGTGAGGCATCCGCGTCAGGTCGGCGATAACGGGCTCGCCGGAAATATTCTTGCCCAGTGCCAGCGTGAGTTTAGCCGACGTATTTTCGTAGGCTTCGCTGCCCAGCAACTCACGCAACAGCACCCCTTCACGTTCCGTATTGGGTAGCTCAATACCGATCACGTTGCGCCCCGGGATGGTTGCGACGCGCACCGATATAGCGCTCATTGACCGGGCGATATCGCCAGCCAGCCCGATGACACGCGAAGTGCGGGTGCCCGCCTGGGGCACGAATTCATAGAGCGTTACCACCGGCCCTGGGTTGACCCGCACGATTTCACCGTAAATGCCGAAGTCTTCTAGAACAGTAAGCAACAGCTTGGCGTTCTGCTCCAGGGCATCCTTGGAAAGCGCGTTCGTTCCCCGTGCGACGTCCGGTTCGGACAGTAGCGCGAGGGGCGGCAGATCGTGTTCAATACCGCTCGCCAGATCGAGCGTGCCCTGCCCTTCGCGCGCCGCCCGTTTGCCGGGCTTGGGCTGCTTGCTTGGCCCGGCCACGATGCCGCCGGCCTCTTTCGTTTTCGATTTGCGCGGGCGCCGGCGAACGGGTGCGACGTCATCGTCGGGCCGTTGATACAGGCTGGGCTCGGCGCGCTCCTCACTGTCTGCGGAGGGCTTTTCTTTGCGGCGGCGGTTTGCCGGGGTTTGGTCGGTGACGGGTGCGCCGCCATCGTCATCGTCATCACCCGCAAACCGCGGCCGCGATTGGCGGGAGATCCAGCGTCCGGAGGCTATGCCGCGTCGCCCGGCAAATGCCAGACCCTTGTTCCCGAACTGAAACAGGCCGTTCCATTCGCGTTTTGTCAGACCAACTGAAACGACAAAGCCGGCGAGGCCGATCAATAAGGCGACAGCCGAGATGCCGACGCGAGCACCAGTGCCAGCGCCGATCAACGCGCTTAGTTGGTCGGCCAGAACAGCACCGCCGGCACCTCCCAGCCCGACCTCGACTGGCCATTGCATGGTGCCACCCGCTGCGGCCAGCCCGATGGCAAAAAGCACAAGTACGAGCGGCGCGATGCAAAGGCGAATCCAGAGTAGCGACAGGCCACGATGGGTCAGGAACGCCCAGCTCCAGGCGGCCAGTAGCATGACGATGATTGCGGCGCCCAGCCCGGCACTCTGCACCAACAGGTCTGCGACATAAGCGCCGGGCCGGCCGATCAGGTTGCTGGTGGTGCCATCAGTCGCGGTATTGAAAGAGGGGTCTGCGTTGTCGTGCGAAGCCAATGACACGGCAATAAGCGCGGCCAAAATGAACAGCGCTACGCCGCCCAGCTCAACGGCGCGTCGGCGCAGAAACCGGCTTGCCGATTCGGGTAAGAAGGGAGTGCGTTTTGTATCTGTCGTGCGGGTCGCCATCGGACCGGAACCTTTGCGCAAAGTCCTCAAAATCGGGGATCACGGCACCGTTGCCACCACGGCTAGATCAGCTAGTTCTTAACGCCTGAATATCAGGTCACCCCTAGGTCTGGTGAGAACGGAGCGCGAATCCCGCTAGATTTGTATCATGCGCGGGGAATTCTGTGAATCCGCCAGAAGAAAAAGAAAGCGGGGGGCGACGCGGATTGCCGCCTCGGCCCCCCCCTTGAGTTTCAAGTTGAATACTGTGGATCAGGCGACGCTTTCGCCATGTGCACGAATATCCAGGCCTTCGCGTTCGCTTTCATCGTCCACTCGAAGTCCGACGAGCAGGTCCACGATCTTGAGGATCACCGCTGTCGTGACGGCCGTGTATGCAATGGTAACAGCGACGCCATAGAGCTGGAGCAGCACCTGATAGCCGTTGCCTTCAATGGCGCCGGCCGTGCCGCCAATGCCTTTGATGGCGAACACACCGGTCAGAATGGCGCCAACGATGCCGGCCACGCCGTGGATACCGAAGACATCCAGTGAATCGTCATACCCAAGCCGTCGCTTGAGCCAGGTGCAGGCAATAAACGAGACGGCACCAGCAGCGAGGCCGATCACCAGCGCGCCTGCGGGCCCGACGAAGCCGGCTGCAGGGGTTATGGCGACAAGGCCGGCCACGGCGCCGGAAATAATGCCCAGCACGCTTGGCTTCTTGGCAACCCCCCATTCAATAAGCATCCAGGCCACCCCGCCCGCCGCAGCGGCAATCTGGGTGACGGCCATAGCCATTCCGGCGGCACCGTCAGCGGCAACTGCGGAGCCGGCATTGAAGCCAAACCAGCCGACCCAGAGAAGCGAGGCACCGATCATGCTGAGCACCAGATTGTGCGGCTGCATATTTTCGCGGCGGAACCCGACGCGCTGCCGCAACATCAGGCAAGCCACCAGCCCCGCCACGCCCGAGTTGATGTGGACGACCGTGCCGCCGGCGAAATCAAGTACGCCCGCCGTGGCCAGAAAGCCACCACCCCACACCCAATGGGTAATTGGCGCATAAACGAGGAGCGAAAAGGCGACAGAAAAGATCATCAGGGCGCTGAATTTCATGCGCTCCGCGACGGCGCCAGCGATCAAAGCCACCGTGATGATCGCGAAGGTCATCTGGAAGGTCATAAATATTGTCTCGGGAAATGTTCCACTCAGCGAGTCGACGGTCATGTGCTGCAAAAATGCCAGACTGAAATCGCCATAAAACCAGCCGCCTTCACCGAAGCTCAGGCTGTAGCCCAGAACCATCCACACCACGCTGATGACGCAGGTTATCGCGAAGCTCTGCATCGCCATGGAAAGCACGTTCTTTTTGCGCACCATGCCGCCATAAAACAGCGCAACACCGGGTATCGTCATCATCAGGACTAACAGGGTTGCGGTCAGCATCCAGGCTGTATCGCCGGAATCGAGTGTTGGTACCGCGTCTTCTGCCAATGCCGGCGTTGCTAGAATAAGTGTAGGCACACTTACTGCAGCGCGCAGGCCCCATCGCAATAATTGTCCCATGTTCCTGTTCCCCTGTAGCGCGACGACGAAGCGCAAATATGTGACGCAAAACGGCTCGACGCGCGCGCCATTGGCGGCGAACCGCACGGGCCTGCGAAACAGAGTCTCAAGAACTGTGCCAAATCAGGGAAAGGGAAAATAATGATTGTATTACAGGGATTTAGACGAAATTAGGCCACGTCAAGACGTCGCTGCCTTCCTGAACACGCACAAAAAGAAGGCATTGAAATTGGGCTGCCTAAAAAACAGGCTATCGTTTGTCGCTAGTTAGCCACAATTTCTTCGATCGCGGCACCCATCCGCAGCAGGCGCTCATCGTCACCCGATGGTGCCATCAGCATAATCCCGACAGGTACGCCGTTGGTGTCGAACCCGCAGGGCAATGTCAGGGCGCAACAACCAAGGAAGTTGGCAAGCCGGGTGTTGCGCAGCACCACAGCATTTGCAGCGGTCCAGGCATCGATATCGTTTTCGAGCTCGGCGATGGGCGCTGGGCCAACCGGCACGGTGGGCATGATCAGCACTCCGGCTTCGCGGATGCGCCCATGCAACGAAAGTGCGGCGGTCTTGAGCCCGTGTTTCGTGCGTTCGACGTTGGAGGCTGTCATTTTGCCGCCCAGTCGTACGCGTTCCAGAATTGGGCCATAAATCAGGTTGGGCTTCGCTTCGATCGCTTCACCCCAAACAGCGTGACATTCGGCGGCATGATAGGGCCCAAAGTGACTGATCAGCTTGTCCACCTCGCCGAATTCCGGCACGTCCACGCTGTTGATCGCGATGTTGGCCGTGGCAAGCTTGTCCAGTGCGGCTTCGGTGACCTCGGCAACGTCGCTTCCGAGGTTGTCCCAGACCATGCCGGTTGGCCGTGCAAGCGTCATTGCGCCGGTGTTGGCGCCGGCAAGATCGGGCCAGGCTTTGGTGCCAGGGCCGCTGCGGCCATCGAGCACTGCAAACAACGCTGCGGCATCAGCGACATCACGCGTTAGCGGACCCACGGTGTCGAGGGTGGTGGAAAGTGACAACACGCCATCGACTGGTATTCGGCCGAAGCTTGTTTTGAGGCCGACGAGGCCGTTCCAGGCGGATGGAACCCGCACGGAACCCCCGGTATCGGAGCCGATAGCGGCGGCGGCAAGCCCGCGGGAGACCGAGACCGCGCCGCCAGATGTCGATCCGCCGGGCAGCCGTGGCGTGATTTCGTCAAACGGGTTTGCCGGGGTGCCGTAATGCGGATTAATGCCAAGAATTGAAAACGCATATTCGGTCTGGTTGGTTTTGCCGAGGCAGGCAAGACCGGCGCGGGTCGCGCGTTCGACCACCAACGCATCGTCATTGGGCACGCGTTCAGCCAGCACGGGCGAACCATGACTGGTGACATCGCCCGCGGTATCGAACAGGTCTTTCCACGATATCGGCACACCATCCAGCGGCGACAGCCGAAGCCCCGCGCCTGCGCGTTTGTGGGCGGCCGCGGCTTCGGCCCGTGCGCGCTCTGCGGTGGTGCGTAAATAAATGGTGTGGGCCGGGTCAACATCGCCGATCCGGCTCAGGAAATAGTCGGCCAGCTCGCGCGAATCGATGGTGCCATCTTCGATGGCGCGACCAAGCGCCAATGCGGTCATTTCGTGCCAGGATATTGCCATGCTGATTCGTCGCCTTCACTGGTCTATGCTGGGGGCTCTGATGTTGTAGGCGAGTGTAAGGCATGAAGCCGGACGACAAAACGATTGAACGTGTTGATGTTGCAATATGTGGCGGGGGGCTGGTCGGCCTCACGCTGGGTGTGGCCCTCGCGCGCCATGGGGTGAGTTGCGCGGTCATTGATCCAGCGCCCCCTGAAGCCATGACGAGTACTGAATTTGATGGCCGGGTGTCGTCCATTTCCCTCGGTTCCAAACGCGTGTTGGAGGGTATCGGTGTCTGGCCGGGTGTCGCCGATCAGGCGTCGCCTATTCTCGAAATCAGGGTTTCCGATAACAACTCACCGCTGTTTTTGCACTACGACCACAGCGAGGTTGGCGATGAGCCGTTGGGCTGGATGGTTGAGAACAGGCGCATGCGCGCGGCCTTGCTGGCCGAAGCTGCTGGTTTGTCGGATCTCCATCAATTCACGCGGGTGGGTGTCGCCGCAGTTGTTGAGGCTGGAGAAGGCGCGGAGGTCACCCTTGATGATGGGCGGATAATTTCCGCGCGTCTCGCGGTTGCCGCCGATGGCCGGCGCTCGCGCATTCGCGAGGCCGCCGGCATCAGAGTGATGCAATGGTCTTATGAGCAGGTCGGGATTGTCTGCACCGTTCATCACGAACGCCCGCACCGCAACATCGCACACGAACGGTTTTTGCCTGCGGGCCCCTTTGCAATATTGCCAATGACCGATAATCGCTCCTCGCTGGTCTGGACTGAGCGAGCGGCCCGAGCGCCGGAGTTCATGGCGCTGGATGACGCGGCTTTTTTGGCCGCGCTATCCGACCGCTTTGGTGATTTCATGGGCGCGCTGGAGGTGGTTGGTCCTCGCTGGAGCTATCCGCTTTCGCTGGTCCATGCCGAGCGCTACACGGCACGGCGACTGGCACTGGTTGGCGATGCTGCTCATGGCATTCACCCCATCGCTGGTCAGGGATTCAATCTGGGCATTCGTGATGTTGCGGCTTTGGCGGAGCTGGTGGTCGAGCGTCGCCGTCTTGGACTCGACGTTGGCGCGCCGGACCTGCTCGCGCATTACCAGCGCTGGCGGCGTTTCGATACGACGCTGTTAATCGCCATGACCGATGGCCTGAATCGACTTTTTTCCAACGACATTGCGCCAGTTCAATTGGTGCGCGACATCGGACTTGCCGCTGTAAACCGCTCGCCGTCTCTCAAGCGGGTGTTCATGCGTCATGCCATGGGTGTCGTCGGCGACCTGCCACGCCTCGCGCGCGGCGAACCGCTTTAGGAATGAACACGGATTTGATTGTGGCGACAAACGTGTAACCTTGAACCTGATGAGGGGCAAGGCACATACGAAAGGGAGAAGACCTGTGGCAGTAGCTACGTTCGGGGCGGGATGTTTCTGGAAGCCGGAATACCTGTTCCGCAAAATCGATGGCGTTACCGAAACAGCGGTTGGCTACATGGGCGGCACCGTTGAAAACCCGCTGTATGAGCAGGTCTGCACTGATCGCACTGGCCATGCCGAAGTGGTTCAGGTAACTTTTGATCCAGCGGCCATCAGCTATGAAAATCTGCTTGATGTGTTCTGGCAGATTCATGATCCGACGCAGGTCAATCGCCAGGGGCCGGATGTTGGCGGGCAATATCGCTCAGTGATTTTCTGTCACTCGCCGGAGCAGGAGGTGGCGGCGAATAGCAGCAAGGCCGCGCTGGAAGCTTCCGGCAAAGTCGGTGGCTCAATTGCGACGTCTATCGAGCCGGCGCCGGTTTTCTGGCGGGCTGAAGATTTCCATCAGCAATATTATGAAAAAGACCGCTCGTCCTGCTACGGCGGTTAAGCGTTACGGGCTGCGACTCAATGCGCGCTCTTCAAGGGCGCTGAGGTAGGTCTGCCAGATTGCATCCCGCTGCTCACCAACCTCGCGCAAGTATGTCCACGTATAGATACCGGTATTATGGCCGTCATCGAAATCCAGGCGAACTGCGTAATTGCCCACCGACTCAATAGAAGTGATCCCAACATCGCGACAACCGGCGACAATGGTTTTGCCGCCGCCATGGCCTTGCACTTCGGCTGAAGGGCTTTCGACACGCAGCAGTTCGGCCGGGTAGGCAAATGACAACCCATCATCAAAATCAACCTCAAGAACACGCTTTTCATTCTTGTAGCGAATTTCGGTCGGCCAGGCCCGGGTCGCGAAGGGCGAAGTTGGTGCGTCAGGTGTGCCGCTCATGAACCGGCCTCATCGTCATTGAGCTTGCGTGCCTCGTCGACCAGCATAATCGGAATGCCGTCGCGTATCGGATAGGCAAGGCCAGCCTTATCGCTGATCAGTTCCTGCTTGTCCGCATCATAGCGGAGCTCTTCCTTGGTCAGTGGGCAGACCAGAATTTCGAGCAGTTTCGGGTCCACGCCTGCCGCTGCATTTTCGCCCATCACTGTGCCTTTCTATCCGGCATTACTGTTGCCCGCCGAGGTTCATTCCGACACCCATTTCATATCGCGCCATTTCGATCAGCGCGCTCAACATATCGGCGCGCTCAGCAGAATTCTCACACTGCATAAGAGCCTGTTTTTCACTCGGCGAAAAGGGGCAGACCATCGATAGACCGATCAACAATTCGTCGTCTTCCGATTTTTCGACAACATCCCAGTTTGCATCCAGGCCCTTGTGCGCGAAAAAGTCTTTCAGGGCCGGCACTAGTTTGTCCCTATCAAGTTGAAATGCCGCTGGCGCGTCGAGGTCTTGTTTGAAAGGCGTGAAATCAACCGATACCCGACGATAGAGTAGCGCGTCCGGCGGGAGTTCGCGTTGCACCTGAAAGCGGGCAATGCCGGTCAGAACAATGTTGTGCCGGTTGTCATCCGTTTCGGCAAAACTCGTAATTCGCCCGACGCAACCAGTTTGATAAATCTCAGGCCGCTCGCCGGCATCTGCCGGGTCGGTCGGTTGCACCATACCTATAAGCCGATCGGCGGACATGGCGTCCTCCGTCATTTGCAAATAGCGTTGCTCGAATATGTGCAGCGGCAAACGCCCGCGCGGCAACAGCATGACTCCAGCCAGCGGAAAAACGGGTATCACACCGGGGAGGGTATCGAAGTTGGCCAGGGCCACGTCGGGTCTCTTTTTCCAGATACAGCTTTACGAAAACAGCACGGTCGAGAGTTTCCGTCTGCCGGCGACTGCCAGCGGATCCATGGGGCCCAACGCCTCAAAGATTTGCAGCAGCTGAGTGCGTGCGGCCTCCTCGTTCCACTGTCGGTCCTGCTTGATGATTTCGACGAGCTGGTCAATGGCCTCTTCCTGGCGGCCGCCACCTATCAGGGCCATCGCAAGGTCATAGCGTGCCTGGTGATCCTTTGGGTTGGCGGCAAGTTTGGCTTCGAGCTCCGATGTATCAACACCGGCGGGGCCGGCCTGCTCCTGCAATGTGAGGGCTGCAAGCGCGCCGGCAATCTCTGGATGCTTCGCGGTTTTTTCGTCGATTGAGTCGAGTATTTCGCGGGCCTGTTCCGGCTCGTTCATGCCGACATAGCAGCGCACGATGCCGGCGATGGCCGTCGGCTCGCCCGGCGCGCTCTGCATCACCTGGGCATAGAGGTTGGACGCCGTCGGATAGTCCTCGTTGTCGAGTGCCTCTTTCGCCAATTCGAGCATTTCGTCCGCTGCCGATGGGCCAATAGGCCCGGCAAGGCGTTCAACGAACTCCTTGATCTGGCTTTCCGGCAGGGCGCCTGTGAAGCCATCAACCGGCTGGCCACCCTTAAACGCATATACGGTTGGAATGGACTGAATTTGCAGTTGGCCGGCGAGGTCCTGGTTTTCGTCGATATTGATTTTTACCAGACGCACCTTGCCGCCTGCAGCCTGTACGACCTTTTCGAGAGACGGGCCGAGAGTCTTGCAGGGCTCGCACCAGGGCGCCCAGAAATCCACAATGATTGGCACATCCATCGAGGCCTGCGCGACATCCACCGCAAAAGTTGCGCTGGAGCCATCCTTGATGAGGTCCATCCCTGCACTGTTGTCGCCACCGGGCTGGCCGATAATGGGTTCCATAGTCCTGTTTCCTCGAAATTCTGATCTGATAAGGATGGCCGCGCCAGCCATCGAATCTGCCTTTAAATGGCAGGTGTTGTGAGGACTGGCAAGCCCGCGGGCATTTTCAGTCGATCTGCGCAGACATCCCCGAGAGATCGACCTCCCGAGGGATGTGGCCGCACGACGTGATAAAGGTGCGCAGGTCCGCCGGCGTGATGGTGGTTGTCATGGTGTTAGTCAGCGGGTGGTAGTTGGCGACCTCAGCCGCCATCATCTCGCGGTCCAGCGCGACGGTAACTTGCTGCCCGGTATCATTGATTAGCGCAAACGGGGTAACTGAGCCGGGGGTGA
This sequence comes from Alphaproteobacteria bacterium, assembly GCA_018668475.1. Lineage (GTDB taxonomy): Bacteria > Pseudomonadota > Alphaproteobacteria > UBA828 > UBA828 > JABJCZ01. The sequence goes on from JABJCZ010000340.1 coordinate 23,489, forward strand.
CGCCAAGAATCTCGGTCATCAGGTCCGGCTTGCCAAAGGATAATCGGGCCGCGCCCAGCAGCTCCTGCAAGGCCTTCATGTCTAGTCTGCGCTGGTCGAGGGTGACCACGAGCCAAAGCGCACCCTTGCGGTCTTTCAAAAACAGGCTTTTGCAGTGAGCGCCCGGCAGATGAGCACAATGGGCGGCTGCTTCGTCTGTTGTGAAAACCGCCGGGTGCTCAATAGTGGTGGTCTCGATGCCCAGATTCTTCAGGCGATCAAACAATTCTGTCGGTGTTGCCGGCATATTGGTCCGTCTCACTCCTATTGAGGCCTTGAAAGTCGCAGATATACGAGTAATATCCCGATCCTCTGAAGGTGCGGGCGTAGCTCAGGGGTAGAGCATAACCTTGCCAAG
>JABJCZ010000341.1 GCA_018668475.1 Alphaproteobacteria bacterium
ATAGCTGTCGGCCGGGGCCTGGGCGACAACGCCCGCGCCGCCATTATTACCCGGGGATTCGCGGAAATGACCCGCCTTGCCGTTGCCAGAGGGGCACGCGCCGAAACACTGGCGGGACTTTCGGGCCTGGGCGATTTGCTGCTCACGTGTACCAGCGACCAATCACGAAATTTCTCGCTCGGCACGCGGCTTGGCAGCGGCGAGTTCCTGGCCACCATCCTCGCGTCGCGCGAAGCAATTTCGGAAGGAGTTACCAGTGCGCCGGCAGTGTCGGCACTTGCCGAACAGCTCGGCGTCGACATGCCAATCGTCCGAGCGACCAGCGCCGTGCTGCACGACGGCGCCGATATTGACGAGACTATCGGCGGATTGCTGGCACGCCCCTTCACAAGTGAAAACCCGGCGGGTTAGAAAATTTGGCCCATTGCAGTGGCGAGGAGCCATTGCCCTCGCTAGAGTGCCGCATCAGATACCGTTACCCGTTAGCTGAACTTCCGAACAAGGGCGCCCACAATGCTGTTTATGGTTCTCAATACCGACAAGGCTGATACCGGTAGTTTGCGCGAAGATACCCGCCCGCCGCATGTCGAATACCTGAAGTCCATGGGTGAGAAGCTTCGGCTCGCCGGCCCTTGGCTGGCCGAAGATAACCAGACCGCCATCGGCTCGTTGTGGATTGTCGAAGCCGCCGACAAAGCTGCCGCAGAGGCACTGGCCCAAGCCGACCCGTTTGCGCAGGCTGGCCTGTTCGAAAGCACCACCGTATTTCCCTGGCGCCGCGCACTCGGCGCCGGCATCGACAGCTACTAGATCAACATTAAGCTGGCGGGGAGCACTATGGCTTACTGGCTTTTCAAATCCGAACCCGGTGCCTGGTCATGGAATGACCAGGTATCCGCTAAAAACAGCACAACCACTTGGGATGGCGTGCGCAATTATCAGGCCTGCAACAACATGAAGGCCATGAAAATCGGCGATCTCGGGTTTTTTTACCACTCAGTGAGCGAGAAGCAGATTGTCGGCGTCGTCGAGGTGGTAAAGGAATATTACCCGGACCACACCGATAAATCGGAGCGCTTCGGCATGGTCGACGTCAAGGCGGTGATGCCGGTGGAAACGCCGGTGACCCTGGCCGAAATCAAGGCCGACCCAGCGTTGCAGGAGCTTGCACTCGTGCGCCAGTCGCGGCTTTCAGTTGTGCCGGTTGACGCCAAGAGCTGGAGACTGCTGTGCAAAAAGAGCGGCATCAAGCCATGAGCGACGGCAGCAGCGAACGGCATGTTCTGTGTCGGTTTGATGAGCTGGCCGACGGCGGCTCAAAAGGGTTTGCGCTGGGCGCCGAGGCGACGGCGCTCACCCTGTTCGTCGTCCGACGCGGCGAAAAAGTGTTCGCATATGAGAATAGCTGCCCACACACAGGCGGCCCGCTGGACTGGGTGCCGGACCAGTTTATGGATGAAGACAAGACCCACATCATGTGCGCTACCCACGGCGCCCTGTTTCGCACCGAAACCGGCCAATGCCTTGATGGCCCCTGCATTGGGGGCTGGCTGCGCGCCCTGCCCGTGAAGATCGAGAATGACGAGATCATCCTGACTCGCTGAGAGATAGAGTTTTCACCTTGCGCCGGCTTGCCGAGGCCGGCCAATGCTTGGATAATCTGGCAACTGCGCTGCGACGGCGCACCCCTGATTGCCGGCACCCGGAGACGCCATCATGATTCCGCACCAAGACGAAGTATTTCCTGTTCCCGCCGATGTGGCCAAGGCCGCTCATTGCGACGAAGCCAGATACAAAGCCATGTATGAGCGCTCCATTGAAGACCCGGATGGCTTCTGGGGCGAGCAAGCGGGCATGCTCGACTGGGTGGAGCCCTGGACCAGGGTTAAAAACACCTCTTACGAGGGCGATGTCACCATTCGCTGGTTTGAAGGCGCCAAGCTGAACGTGGCCGCCAATTGTATCGACCGCCACCTCGCCACGCGCGGCGATCAGACGGCGATCACCTGGGAAGGGGATGACCCGGCTGACTCAAAGCACATCACGTATACCGAACTTCACGAGCATGTCAGCCGATTCGGCAACGTCTTGAAAGCGCAGGGTGTCAAAAAAGGCGATCGCGTCACCCTTTACATGCCGATGATTCCGGAAGCGGCATACGCGATGCTGGCCTGTGCCCGTATTGGCGCAGTGCATTCCGTTGTGTTCGGTGGGTTTTCGCCGGAGGCGCTCGCTGACCGTATCCATGGTTGCGACAGCAATTGCGTGATTACGGCGGACGAAGGTCTGCGCGGTGGCAAGGCTGTGCCGCTGAAAGCCAATACGGATAAAGCCCTCGAGCGCTGCCCGAGCGTGACATCGGTGGTCGTTGTAAAACGCACCGGCGGCGAGACCGATTGGGTTGAGGGGCGCGACGTCTGGTATCACGAGGAAATGGACAAGGTTGCCGCCGACTGCCCGCCCGAGCCGATGGATGCGGAAGACCCGCTGTTCATCCTCTATACCTCGGGCTCAACGGGGAAACCGAAGGGCGTTTTGCACACCACCGGCGGCTATTTGCTCTTCGCCGCAATGACTCACAAGTATGTGTTCGATTACCACGATGGCGATGTCTATTGGTGCACGGCCGATGTCGGCTGGGTCACTGGACACAGCTACATTGTGTATGGACCCCTGGCCAATGGCGCCAACACATTGATGTTCGAAGGCGTGCCCAACTACCCTGATGCGTCGCGCTTCTGGCAGGTGGTCGACAAGCACAAGGTCAATATTTTCTACACGGCGCCCACCGCCATTCGCGCGCTCATGCGTGAAGGCGACGAGCCGGTCAAGAAAACATCGCGGGCCTCGATCCGGATTCTCGGCTCGGTTGGCGAGCCGATCAATCCGGAAGCATGGGTCTGGTACAACAGTGTTGTCGGTGAAAACCGTTGCCCGATTGTCGATACCTGGCGGCAGACCGAAACCGGCGGCATCCTGATCACCCCACTGCCCGGCGCAACAGCGCTCAAGCCCGGCTCCGCCACGCGACCTTTTTTCGGCATCAAGCCAATCATCGTTGATCAGGAAGGCAACGAGCTGGATGGCGCCTGCCAGGGCCTGCTTTGCATCACTGATTCATGGCCCGGCCAGATGCGGTCGATCTTTGGCGACCACGACCGTTTCATCAGCACTTACTTTTCCCAATATCCGGGCCGCTATTTTACCGGTGACGGCGCGCGGCGCGATGAGGACGGATACTACTGGATTACCGGCCGGGTAGACGACGTTATCAACGTCTCGGGTCATCGCATGGGCACCGCCGAGGTGGAATCGGCGCTGGTCTCCCACGCCAAGGTGGCAGAGGCCGCAGTTGTCGGCGCGCCACACGAGATCAAGGGTCAGGGCATTTATGCCTATGTCACGCTGAACGCGAGTGATGAACCATCGGACGAGTTGCGCGCGGAATTAATCAAATGGGTCCGCAAGGAAATCGGCCCCATTGCGACGCCCGATTGGCTGCAATGGGCGCCAGGCCTGCCCAAGACCCGCTCAGGCAAGATCATGCGCCGCATCTTGCGCAAGATTGCCGAAAACGATTTCGGTAACCTTGGTGACACATCAACACTGGCTGATCCCGCCGTCGTTGATGATTTGGTCGAGAACCGCCAGAACCGATAAAGCCGCTGACCTGATTGCCTGCAAGTCTAGTTGCCAGCACTCAGGGGTCGGTCCAACGGCGGAAGCGGTGTTTTTGGTGGATAGAGCGTGAGCCCAACCGCGTCGGTTGCCTCATCGCTAAGCGCGACAGGGCGTGGCGGGGTCGGTTGTGTCAGCACACGTTCAGGCAGCGGCGTCGCCTGGGGCAGACTGGAATCGACCGGCGTATCCTCAGGTGACAACAACGGGCCAGATGTCTTGAGCGGAAAATTCTCGCCCCTACCCGCTACCGGGACCGGCCCGTCAAATTCCACCATGGGCGTATCTTGGCCCTGCGCTTCATCCAATGCGCCAAGATCAACCTCAATAGTCGCCTGCTCTTCCTCACCAACGGCAAATTCCGCCGGCCCATCAAGAGCAAGGTCGCGCATGGTCGTAATTGGCAATGCACCATGCTGCCCGTCGCGATCCGGCGAAAATGCCGGGGCGGCACCTGCACTTTCCGAATCGGAATCGTCTGAGCGCGCGGCTGCGCCATAGAGCGCTTCGGCCTCCTGAAAATCACGTTCGACGCCGAGACCACGTTCATACAAATAAGCCAGAGCCGTGAGGGCCGCCTCGATACCGCCGTCTGCGGCACGGGCATACCACTGCGCCGCCTCGTCATAATTCTGCTCGGTGCCGACGCCGCGCTCAAATAACGACCCGAGATGAAAGGCCGCAAGTGCATCACCTTCTGACGCGGCCCGTCGATACCAGCGCATCGCCTCGGTCGGGTCCTTGTCTACCCCCAACCCGCGTTCGTAAATCAAACCCAGTGACGTCTGAGCGGTGGGGTCACCTTCTGCCGCCATTTCAAATACACGATCAGTATCGGCTGCCGGCCCGCTCGCCTCAATATCCACTCGCGGG
>JABJCZ010000036.1 GCA_018668475.1 Alphaproteobacteria bacterium
ACACCGCCGCCCAGCACCACAACGTCAGCCGGTGCGACGCCCGGCACACCACCCAGCAATACGCCACGTCCACCTTGTTCTTTTTCAAGGCAGTGGGCACCGGCCTGGATGGACATGCGACCCGCCACTTCACTCATGGGCGCGAGCAGAGGCAGGCCGCCGCGACTGTCGGTCACGGTTTCATAGGCAATGGCGACGCAGCCTGAGGCCACGAGGGCCTTGGTCTGCTCGGGGTCCGGCGCCAGGTGAAGATAGGTAAAGAGCAACTGGTCTTCGCGCAGCATGGCGCACTCGTTCAGCTGCGGCTCTTTTACTTTCACGATCATGTCAGCGCGGGCAAAAATTTCTTCCGGCGTATCGATAAGTTCGGCACCAGCCTGCTCGTAGTGCTCATTGAGCATGCCGATCTCGGTACCCGCATCGCGCTGCACCAGCACCTGATGGCCATTATGAGTCAATTCCGCCACGCCCGCCGGGGGTACGCCGACACGGTATTCGTGAACTTTGATCTCCTTGGGGACGCCGACAATCATGACTTGGTGCTCCTGGCATTAAAGTGCCTCAGGCCGGGCCGCATATTTCAGCGTGCCCGGGCCTGAGTCCCGGTTAGATAGAAATCGACGTCAGGCGCTCAGGCAGCTTCCTTGAGGGCTGTGCCGATGGTGTCAAAAATCTGGTCGATCTGGTTTTTCTCAATAATAAGCGGTGGTGAAACTGCGATGATATCGCCGGTCGTCCGCACCATTACGCCGCGCTCATAACATTTGAGAAAAGCATCAAAGGCACGTGCGGTCGGCTTGCCGGCAAGTGGTTCAAGCTCAATCGCTGCAACCATGCCCATGGCCCGGACATCAATTACATTCGCAACATCGCTCAGTGAGAATGCGGCGTCAATCCAGTACGGCTCAAGCTCAGCCGCACGTTCAAACAGGCCGTCCTTCTGGTAGATGTCGAGCGTCGCATGACCGGCGGCGCAGGCGACAGGATGGCCCGAATAGGTGTAGCCGTGGAACAGCTCTATGGCGTTTTCCGGCCCCTGCATAAAGGTGTCGTAAATGGTGTCGCTTGCGAGCACGGCCCCCATCGGGATGGAGCCATTGGTCAACCCCTTGGCGAGAGTCATCATATCCGGCACCACGCCAAAGCGCTCAGATGCAAAGGATGAGCCCATGCGCCCGAAGCCCGTGATGACCTCATCAAAGATCAACAGAATGCCGTGTTTGGTGCAGATTTCACGCAGTCTCTTGAGGTAGCCCTTGGGCGGCAATATGACGCCGGCCGAGCCTGCCATGGGCTCGACAATCACGGCCGCAATGGTCGAGGCATCGTGCAGGGCGACGATATTCTCAAGTTCATCCGCGAGATCCGCGCCCCATTCGGGCTGGCCCCGCGTGAACGCGTTGTGCTCAAGGTTGTGGGTGTGCGGCATGTGGTCCGAGCCTGCCAGCAGGCTGCCAAAAAACTTCCGGTTGTTCGGCATGCCACCAACTGAAATGCCACCAAAGCCAACGCCATGATAGCCCTTGGCACGGCCTATGAGGCGTGTGCGCGAGGCTTCGCCGCGCACATGATGATAGGCGAGCGCGATTTTGAGGGCCGTATCTGCCGATTCTGACCCCGAATTGGTGAAGAACGCGTGGTCGAGATTGCCGGGCGCCATGGCGCACAGGCGGGCAGCGAATTCAAAGGCAGCCGGATGGCCCATCTGGAAGCCCGGCGCATAATCCAGGCGGCCGATTTGCGCGCTGACTGCTTCGGTAATTTCCGTGCGGCCATGACCGGCGTTGACGCACCAGAGCCCGGCCGTCCCGTCGAGAATTTTGCGGCCATCAGTGGTGGTGTAGTGCATGCCTTCGGCACCCACCAGCATGCGCGGCGAACTCTTGAACTGGCGATTGGACGAAAATGGCATCCAGTACGGTTCAAGGTCGTTGGGCATGGCCTCGTAGCGCGCAGTGTTTTCGCTCGTCGTCATGGCTTGTTCTCCCAGGTTCAAAGACTTGGCCAGACGCTATCACGCACCGATAAAATAGACAACACGAGTAGTATATTTTTATAAGTTATTGAAAACACTTGAAACACAAGGTTCTATTGTTTAATATTTTAAACGATTAATGATCGTGAGGGAGATACCCAGGCCATGGAAGCGGATTTTGATGTTGGTCAGCGCCTGCGGGGCGTGCGCGAAATGCATAGCCTGTCGCAACGAGAACTGGCCAAACGGGCCGGCGTCACTAATGGCACCATTTCACTGATCGAGCAGAACCGGGTCAGCCCGTCAATTGGCTCGTTGCGGAAGGTCTTGCAGGGCATCCCCATGGCACTGTCCGATTTTTTCGCACTTGACGCGGTGCCGCGCCAGAAAGTGTTTTTCGCGGCAGAGGAGTTGCTGGAGATCGCTGGTGCAGGTGGAATTTCGTATCAACAGGTCGGACGTGATCTGGGGGAGCGCGCGCTACAAATTCTGCATGAGCGCTACGCGCCGCGTTCCGATACCGGCAAAACCCTGCTGCGGCACGAATCGGAGGAGGGGGGGGTGGTTATTCGCGGCCAACTTGAAATCACCGTTGGTGATCAGCGCAGGCTGCTCGGGCCGGGTGATGCGTACTATTTCGATAGCCGCCTGCCACACCGTTTTCGCAATCCCGGAGACGAGGAATGCGAGGTCGTTTCGGCCTGTACGCCGCCGAGCTTCTAATTTGGCTCCTCCGGTCACCGGAGCTAGAAGTTGTAGGTCGCCGTCAGCTCAAGAACGTTGTCGCGGCGCAGGGGGAATTGCACGTCGGCATCATCAACATTCAGAAACGCGGTCCCTTCGAGCCCGACGGACCAGTTGTCATCGATCCGCCGGTTGGCCTCAACAAACGCAGTGCTTGTTGATTGGTTGAGGTCCCGTATCACGCCGGCCAGCAGCTCCGTGCTTTCGACATCGTTCAGGGCGAGCCGAACCGCGCCGAAAATATCGTTTTCAAACGGGTTGGTTGCCCGGTCGTCACGATCGTCAAACAGCAATTCGCCAATCAGCCCCAGGTCCGCATCAGAATCAAACACCCCGTAGAATGAATATTCGACGCCGGCGACAAGGGCGCCGTAATCGTCTTCAATCAGGGCGCGGTCTTTTTCGCCATCACGCCAGGCGGCCTCAAGCTTGAGCAGCCACGAGCCAGTGGTCGCCTGCATATCAAGGCTGTACTGGCGGACCTGGTCATAGGTCGGCACGAGAACAAGACTACCGCCCCGGTCCAGCCCAAGGGTCAGTGTTGG
>JABJCZ010000342.1 GCA_018668475.1 Alphaproteobacteria bacterium
GCCGCGAGCCAGTCCCCACCACGGATGCCAGGCAGCGCTTTATGCCCCGGTGTGCCGCGTTCAGGCGCCATTAGCGGTCACTCCCACGCGCGCCAATACCCTGTCCGTCCGCAGCCCAGACCCCATGCGCCCGGATTCTGTGCTCAGGAGCGACACCGGAAATGGGAAACTCCCTATTACATTGGGAAATTGCCACGGTTGTGCGGGCTATCGAGATCAAGGTCTGGGCCTAATGGAACAATGCCGGAGGGGTTGATGGAGACGTGTGAGCGGTAATAGTGCTCTTTTATATGCTGAAAATTGCAGGTCTGGGTGACGCCGGGGGTCTGGTAGAACTCCCGTAAGTAATTGTGAAGGTGCGAATAATCAGATATTCGGCGCAGATTACACTTGAAATGACCTACGTAGACCGCATCAAACCGGACCAATGTCGTAAATAATCGCCAATCCGCTTCGGTTATGTGGTCTCCACACAGGTATCGTTGCTCCGCAAGGCGTGAATCAAGCCAGGCGAGCGTCGAAAACAGGGCGTCGAATGCGGCCTCATAGGCGTGCTGGCTTGACGCGAAGCCGCATCGGTAAACGCCATTGTTGACGTCGCGATAAACGCGCTCATTGACCGCCTCAATTTCGTCATGCAATTCAGCCGGATAATAGTCAGGGGTGCCATCAGGCTGAAAACGGCGAAAGGCCGTGTTCAGCATGCGAATTATCTCGGACGATTCGTTATTTACGATGGTTTGGCGAACTCTGTCCCACAATACCGGCACCGTTGCCCGGGTTGAGCATCCGGGGTCGGCCCTCAGATAGACCTCATGGATGAACTGGGCGTTGTTGACCGTATCGGGAATGCACCCCGGACCGTCCGAAAAATGCCAGCCACCGGGCCCCATGAGCGGATCAACGATAGACGCCGAAATTACGTCATCCAGGCCAAGCAATGTTCGAAAAATCATCGTGCGGTGGGCCCACGGACAAGCCAGTGACACATAAAGATGATAGCGCCCCGCCTCAGCCGGAAATCCGCTCGACCCGTCGGCGGTGACAAAATCACGAAAACTGGCTTCGGCACGAACGAACCGCCCATCACCAGAGGTCACGGCAACATCGTCTTCCTGCCACTTGCCTTCAACGAGACGACCCATGAGTTAATCTCTCCTCAGAGCACTTTTGGGGATGAATTCAGAAGCGGATGTGAGGCCCGCAAACTGTTACCGACATGGCGCTGTATCGACAATAATTATGCCAACCCGCGACGGCGCGCCACACCGCTGCGTTAACATTTTGTTTACCTTAACGCCGCCGCGCACGAGGATTCAGCTAACTACTACATACTCAGCGCAATCAGCTCGCCATACTGGTTAATAGAAAAGCCCCAAAAATCAAGGCATACAGGTGTAATACACACCGTTCGACGGGTAATTCACGGCGTTGAATCAATGGCCTCAGCCAGCTAAGGTGAGCACGCCAAATTTCACCGATTTTTCCGTACAGGTTAACATTCCTTGTAACCGGGCCGCCTTGCGCCCCGCCCGAAGGCGGTGCGGAGAACCCTTTATGCGGGTAATTCAATAAACCCATTGCCCGTTTTCTGCCTGCACTAAGCCTGTAGCGCGTGAGCACTTTGATCAATGAACGCCTTTACGTCGATCTCGGGTTTGGCGCCAAAATGCGAGATGATTTCCCCCGCTGCCAGAGCCCCCAAACGGCCGCACCGGCCAAGATCAAAGCCCCGCGTGAGGCCATAGAGAAAACCGGCGGCATACATATCACCGGCGCCTGTGGCATCAACAATTCGCTCTACCGGAGCGGCGTCGATGACATGGATTTCGTCACCTCGAACCACAACCGAGCCCTTTTCGCTGCGGGTCAGCACCGCAATTTCGCAATGCCCGCGGACGTGCTGTAGCGCCTGATCAAAATCACCGACCTCGTAGAGCGACATGATTTCGTCTTCATTGGCGAACAAAACATCAACGTAGTGCTCTGTGAGCTCACGAAACTCGGCCCTGTGGCGATCAACGCAAAACGGGTCCGAAAGGCTAAGCGACGCGCGCCGACCGGATTCCTTGGTGATTGCAAACGCCTTACGGAAAGCCTTTTTTGCCTCTTCCGGGTCCCACAAATACCCTTCCAAATAGGTGACCTGTGCCGCCGCCACCATTTCGGCATCAATGTCATCGGGACCGAGCTCAACACATGCACCAAGGTAGGTATTCATGGTGCGTTCGGCATCTTCGGTCACAAGAATAAGGCATCGTGCCGTGGGCGTTCCGCTAACGGCGGGCGCCGTCTCAAAACGCACGCCGGCGCGCGAAATATCATGGCGAAAGGTTTTGCCAAGCTCGTCTTCGCTAACTTTGCCGATATATCCTGCCCGGCCACCAAACAACCCGACCCCGACCGCCGTATTGGCCGCCGACCCGCCAGAAACTTCCATCCCAGGGCCCATATCGGCGTAAAGGGCTTCACCTTCCGCCGCATCGATCAACCGCATGATGCCTTTGTCCAGCCCGCGCTGCGTCAGAAACTGGTCCTCTGACCGTGAAATGACGTCTACGATTGCATTGCCGATGGCAAGCACATCGAGGGATGATTCAGACATTGGCGAACCTCTGTGTATGCGTGGGGAGTGGGTATATGGAGCGGAAAACAAAGTTTAGGCACGCGGCTCGACCGACCGCGCGGCTCCACTATAATCTGCCTCAGAGCTTGCGGCCATCGACAACAGGCCTTAACCACGCCCCCGCAAAGGTGTCGCTTCTAATGGGCCATCCAACAGAGTTTAAGAAAAACAGATGATTCAAGCGTTGATGCTGTCGCTGGCGCAGCTTGGCGACCCACGTATTCGCCGTACAGTGCTGTGGGTTGGGCTGATTACACTGGCGATATCCGCCATTATGATCGTCGGCGCCTCCGCAGCGCTGGCGTCACTTGAGTTTGCGGGGTTCAGTCCGGTCCGATGGATCGTCGCGTTGTTAGGCGGTGTTGCCGCAGCGTTTGTCGCGTGGATGCTGTTTCCGGTCATTGCCGCAGAGCTGGTGTTTGTTTTTCTGGATTCCATCGCCGATGCCGTGGAAAAAAGGCATTACCCAGGTCTCAGCCCCGTCCGCCCGGCGTCCTTCTGGCAATATACCCGGGCCGGCATCCGCCTGGCGCTGGTAATGGGGTTCTTCAACCTCTTGCTGCTGCCGCTGTCATTCATTCCGGGAGTGCAGGTGATTTATCCGGTACTCTATTTCGCGGTAAACGGAACATTGCTCGGCCGCGAATATATGGAGGTCGTCGCACCCCGGCGCATCACATTTGCGGCAACACGTAAGCTGCGACGCCAACACCGGGTGAAATTATTTGTCTCCGGCGTTATCATCGCACTATTGTTTGTTGTTCCGGTGTTCAACCTCATCGCGCCTGTGGTGGCCACGGCATTCATGGTTCACGTTTACCACGGGCTGCACGGGTTAAAGCCGGCACAGCACTCGAAGTCGGCGCCATCGCGCCAGGGCCACCCTTAGTCGGCGCCGTCGCGCCAGGGCCATTTCAAGTCGGCGCCTATGCGCCAGGGAAAGCGACCAGATGTTTCGCCGCAAAGGTTCAGATTCTGATGATTTTAAACGCACGCAGAATACGCACGGCGACGATTCCCGCCCGAATGCAACGCGCGCGTCTGCCGTGAGAATCGGAGCCAGCGGCCCACCGCCATTTCACCCCGACGTACCAAACCGCGCGTCCTCACCAATGATCCCGGGCGCATCTACGCCGGTTGACGCCGACAGCAAACGGCTGACTGTTGGCAAGGACATATCCGTTAATGGCGGCGAAATTTCGGACTGCGACCGGCTCGTCGTCGAGGGGACGATCACCGGCAGCATGACCGGCGGCAGGGTGCTTGAAATTGCCCGTGAGGGGCTGTTTCAAGGTGATGCGACAGTCGAAAATGCGGATATCGCCGGGACATTTGAAGGGACACTCACGGTACTCAATCGGCTCAGCGTGCACGCTTCTGGCCTGATAAAAGGCTCCATCACCTATGGTCAGCTTGAAGTTGAGCGCGGCGGAAAAATCGAAGGCGAGTCGCACCATGACGGCACCAACCAAGAAGCCGACCTCGTGCCCGTCGGTGGCCTGAGCGGCAGTATGGGCGTCGCTAGCCGAACCTCTTGACCATACTCAAGGCTTTTACCGCGCGACATCTCGCCGTTCGGATCGCGCGGCTGTCTGGCATTGCCGTGGTAGCTGGGCTGGCTGCTTGTACGGGTCAGGCCAAACCCGCGCCCGACGCTCCAGCACGCACCGAAGGAGTTGCCGAAATAGCGGTGGTCAATGCCAGCATTGATGCGCTGGCTGACGAGACTCTGCCCGCGCCGCATGATGGCGTTGATGCAGACGTGACGGCAGCACCGAAGGGCGAGACGACCATAGTGTTGCGCGCACCAGATGCGGACAATAAGCCGCCGCCCACACAAGAGCGCGCCCCTATCCCGGATGTTGCCCCCCATGAACTCATGGGTATGGACCCGGCGATGCTGGAAGATCTGTTGGGCCGGCCCGAGCTGCGGCGGAACGAGCCACCGGCCGCAGTCTGGCAGTACCGTGCGGATACATGCGTGTTCGATCTGGTGCTCTATTCAGAGCCCGACAACGACAACCTGTCGAGGGTCACTTTCTTCGAGGCTCGGAACCGCGACGCCCAGCCAGCCAATGCCGCCGATTGCCTTGATACGCTTTTGCGCCAGCGGGCAGGTTAACCCTCAGCAGTCGATTTACCTTTGAAGCGACACAGATCTGCCACCCGGCAGGCCGGGCAATCGGGCTTACGGGCTTTGCAGACGTACCGGCCATGCAAGATGAGCCAGTGATGTGCATGCAACTTGTACTGGTCCGGAATTACCTTCAGCAAACCATCCTCGACCAGGCGCGGTGTCTTGCCCGGGGCGAGCCCGGTCCGGTTTCCAAGCCGAAAAATGTGGGTGTCTACGGCGATAGTCGGTTCACCAAACAATGTATTGAGAACGACATTGGCGGTTTTACGACCCACGCCGGGCAACGCTTCGAGGGCTTCGCGGGTTTGGGGAACTTCACCGGCGTGGCGGTCCACCAGAATATGTGAGAGCGCCATCACGTTCTTTGCCTTGGAGTTGAACAGTCCGATGGTCTTGATGTGGCTTTTCAGTTCCTTCTCGCCAAGACGAATCATGGCATCAGGGGTGTTTGCCGCTTTGTAGAGTGTGGATGTTGCACGGTTGACGCCGACATCGGTTGCCTGTGCCGACAGGACGACGGCAACAAGAAGCTCGTAGGCGTTGGCGTACTGCAGCTCGGTCGTCGGCTCAGGGTCGTTCTCTTCAAGGCGCCTGAAAAATTCGGCAACGTTTGCTTTTTTCATGTTCGTACCGGATCAGCCAACGACGGTTGAACGATGCACGCGACGCGGCCACAAGGGCCAACCAAAATTTTCGCTACGTGTTGAAACCCATGACGTCTGTCATGGAGTAGAGGCCCGGCTCGCGCCCAACTGCCCAGCGCGCCGCCGCCAGCGCACCACGGGCATAGGTGAGCCGGCTGCTCGATTTATGGGTGAGCTCTAGTCGTTCTCCCTCGGCCGCAAACATGATCGTGTGATCACCCACAACATCGCCGCCACGGAGTGCGGCAAACCCGATGCTGCCACGCTCACGCTCACCGGTAATGCCATCGCGTCCGCTGATCGCCACCTCATCGAGTTTGACCCCGCGACCGCTCGCCGCTGCCCGACCGAGCCCCAGCGCCGTGCCCGACGGCGCATCGACCTTATGGCGATGATGCATTTCAACAATCTCAATATCGTAATCTTCATCCAGCGCGGCGGCCACCTGCTCGGCCAGGCGGAACAGCAGATTGACGCAAAGGCTCATATTGGGTGCCTGTACAATGGGTACGGTCGCAGAAGCGGTATTCAGCGCCGCCTGCTGCGCGGCCTCTATACCGGTAGTGCCAATTATCAGAGACGCGTTATGGACCGCCGCCAATTCGGCGTGACGGGCCGTGGCCACAGGCAAGGTAAAATCGAGCACCGCATCTGCGGCTGAGAACATCGCCGCCGGATCATCGCTGATCGGCACACCAAGAGGTCCCAACCCCGCCAGCACACCCGCATCACTGCCAAGCGCAACATGGCCAACGGTCTCGGTCGCGGCGACGAGCTCCGCGCCATCGGCGTCTGTAATCATTTTGATGAGTGTGGCACCCATCCGGCCTGCCGCGCCGGGCACACCAATTCGGAGTCTATCCGCTGCCATGTTACGGCCCCTCGGGAAGTTCGAACGCGCCTCTCCATAGCACAGGCAGCGGTTGGCCGGCTACTTGGTCATGACCCAGTAGTCGTTCTGGAATTCACGACCAAGGCAATGAAACATGGTTGAAGAAAATTCCAGTCCTGATGGATGAGCAGAGTGCGCTATCCGCTATCTGTCAGAACCGGCATGGACAGGCGCCAAAGCACCTAGTCTTTGAGGTCTTCCCAAATGTCCTTGACCTTGGCAAAGAACCCTTCGGCCTCCGGGCTGGTGCCAGACTTGCTGGTATTTTCGAATTCGCGCAGCAACTCTTTTTGTTTTTTCGTCAAGCTGACCGGCGTCTCGACGCTGACATGAACATACATATCGCCGTGGCCGGAGCCGTGTAGGGCGGGCATGCCTTTGCCGCGCAGCCGAAACTGCTGGCCCGACTGGGTCCCGGCTGGAACAGTTACCCGCGCGCGACCACCGCCCAGGGTCGGCACCTCGAGTGTCCCGCCAAGGGTCGCCTTGATCATTGAGATCGGCACACGGCATCGAATATGCAGCCCGTCGCGATCAAAAATGCGGTGCTGCTCAATAGAGAGAAAAATGTAGAGGTCACCAGCGGGCGCGCCACGTGCACCGGCCTCGCCTTCGCCAGCCAGGCGAATTCGGGTGCCATCCTCGACGCCTGTTGGGATATTGACCGACAGGGTCTTTTCTTTATGGGTACGACCGCTGCCCTTGCAGGTGCCGCACGGATTGGCGATGACCTGGCCCGCGCCCTGACAGGTCGGGCAGGTGCGCTCAATCGTGAAAAAGCCCTGCTGCGCACGAACCTTGCCAGCCCCGCCACAGGTACCGCAATTGGCCGGCCGGGTGCCGCTTTTGGCGCCCGTGCCGGTGCATGTCTCGCAGGTGACAGCGGTCGGCACACGAACCCGCGCCTGTTTTCCAGCGTGGGCATCCTCAAGCGTGATCTCAAGATTGTATCGCAGGTCGGCACCCCGAACGCCGCCTTGCCGCCCGCCGCCACGCCGTCCGCCATTGCCGCCCATGAAATCGCCGAACAGGTCGTCGAACACATCGGAAAAGCTGGACCGGAAATCAAAACCTTGCGCGCCCTGACCACCCGCGCCGCCTTCAAATGCGGCATGGCCAAACTGGTCGTACGCCGCCTTTTTCTCGGGGTCGGAAAGGATGTGATAGGCCTCAGACAAATCCTTGAATTTTGCCTCGGCGGCCTTGTCGTCCGGATTCTGATCCGGATGATATTTCATCGCGAGCTTGCGATAAGCCTTCTTGAGTTCGTCCTCACCCGCGCCCCGGTCTACGCCGAGCGTTTCGTAATAATCATCCTTGGCCATCATTCAGGCCCCCCAAAACAGCCAGAGGCGCGCCAGCCTGATCGTGGCATGGTCGCGCCCCCGCATGTGACGGTCCAGTTCTCAAACATCAAGCGAGTTGCGCCTGATCAGGAGGACTGGTCTTTTTTATCGTCGTCGTCGAGCTCTTCAAATGTTGCATCAACAACCGTCTCGTCATCCGATGCAGCAGCTTCCTCGGTACCTTCCGCGCCGTCGGCGCCCGGGCCACCCATATCACCCATATCGGCGGCACCTTCCTCCTCCTGCTGCTTGTACATCGCCTCGCCAAGCTTCATCGAGGCTTGCGCCAGAGTTTCGGTCTTGGCCTGAATGACGCTTGCATCCTCGGCAGACAATGCCTCGCGGAGATCGGTAACAGCCGCTTCGATCGCAGATTTCTCTTCCTCAGAAATCTTCTCGCCGAACTCTTCAAGGTTCTTCTCAACGCTGTGAACCAGGCCATCCGCGTGGTTGCGCGCTTCGACCAGCTCGCGACGCTGCTTGTCTTCCTCGGCATGCGCCTCGGCATTGTTCACCATGTTATCGATTTCATCATCGCTGAGGCCGCCTGAGGCCTGAATGCGAATCTGCTGTTCCTTCGAGGTCGCCTTATCCTTGGCAGAAACATTGACGATACCATTGGCATCAATATCGAAACCAACCTCGATCTGCGGCATACCGCGCGGCGCGGGTGGAATGCCAACCAGATCGAACTGGCCCAGCACCTTGTTGTCAGCCGCCATCTCGCGCTCACCCTGGAACACCCGGATGGTCACAGCTGTCTGACCATCTTCGGCGGTCGAAAATACCTGCGATTTTTTGGTCGGGATCGTGGTGTTTCGATCAATCAAGCGGGTAAAGACGCCGCCCAATGTCTCGATACCCAGCGACAGCGGCGTAACATCCAGCAGCAGGACGTCTTTGACGTCGCCCTGCAGAACACCGGCCTGAATGGCCGCACCAACCGCGACAACCTCATCCGGGTTCACGCCACGGTTGGGATCCTTGCCGAAGAAATTCTTCACCGTCTCAATGACCTTCGGCATACGGGTCATACCACCAACGAGAATTATCTCGCCAATTTCGCCCGCCGACATGCCGGCATCTTTCAAGGCCGCCTTGCAAGGCGCGATGGTGCGGGTCACGAGATCTTCGACGATCGCTTCCAGCTTGGACCGCGTGATCTTGAGCGTAAGATGCTTCGGCCCTGACTGATCAGCGGTGATAAAGGGCAGATTGACCTCGGTCTGCATGGCGCTGGACAGCTCGATCTTGGCTTTTTCGGCTGCTTCCTTAAGCCGCTGCAGAGCCAGTCGGTCGCCCCTGAGATCAATACCGTTTTCTTTCTCGAACTCATCCGCCAGATAATCGAGTAGACGCATGTCAAAATCTTCACCGCCCAGGAACGTATCCCCGTTGGTGGACTTCACTTCGAACACACCGTCGCCGATTTCAAGAACCGAGACGTCAAAGGTGCCGCCACCGAGATCGTAAACGACGATGGTGCCGGTGGCGTCCTTGTCGAGCCCGTAAGCGAGGGCTGCGGCGGTCGGCTCATTGATGATGCGTAGAACCTCCAGGCCGGCGATCTTGCCCGCATCCTTGGTGGCCTGGCGCTGGGCATCATTGAAATACGCCGGCACAGTGATAACTGCCTTGTCGACCGTATCGCCCAAATGGGATTCAGCCGTCTCTTTCATTTTCTGCAGCGTGAAGGCGCTGATCTGGCTCGGGCTGAAATTTTCGCCACGGGCTTCGACCCAGGCATCACCGTTACTGTGCTCGGTGATGGAGTAGGGCACCATCTTGATGTCCTTCTGGGTCATCGGGTCCTTATACGCGCGCCCGATAAGACGTTTGATGGCAAAAACGGTGTTCTCCGGATTAGTGACCGCCTGCCGCTTGGCAGGCTGACCAACAAGCCGTTCACCGTCTTCAGCGAAGGCCACGACGGACGGTGTCGTCCGCATGCCTTCAACATTTTCGATAACGCGGGGCTCGGAGCCCTCCATGACCGCAACGCACGAATTAGTCGTGCCGAGATCAATCCCGATAACCTTGCTCATTGCATTTCCTTGTGTTTCAGCAGATGCGGACAGCCACACGGTGCACCGCCTGCATCCCTCAAAATTGCGAGCCTGGGCCCATCAAGGGCCGGCGCTCGTGGCGTTATATGGGGTGTTCACAGCACCCTGCAACCATTTGCCGACGTTTTCGTCGATCTGCGCGAAGGGCCAAGTCGAGAAAAACCTGGACCGGGCCAAGGAAAACCTAAAAAAACAACTGCATTACAATGGGTTATGGAAACTACGCGGAAGTATCGACCTTGGCACCAACGTCAGCACCATTCTCATCGTTACCGTCGTCGCTCTCTGCCGCTGCCGGCTTGATGCCGCCTTTGGCAACCCCGACCATAGCCGGACGCAACAGGCGATCCCCGATCACGTAACCCGCCTGAAGCACCTGAACAATGGTGCCATCAGGCTGATTGGACTCTTTGTCCTCAAACATGGCCTGGTGCAGATTGTAGTCGAACGGCTCGCCCATGGGATCGACCAGCTTAATACGGTGGCGCTCGAACACGGTATCCAGTTCACGGGCGGTCATCTCCACACCGTCAACGATTGATGTCAGCGCTTCGTTTTCCTGTTTGAGCTCCGGCGTAACGGCTGCCAGCGCACGGCTCATGTTATCTGCAACCGACAGCAGATCCCGGGCGAAATTGCTGATCGAATACTGGGCGGCATCATGCACATCCTTTTTTGCCCGGCGTCGCACGTTTTCGGTTTCGGCCATAGCCCGCAGAAGCTGATCGCGCATCGAATCAACCGTCTCGGGTGCTTTCCCCGCCGCAGCGTCGCCAGCGGCCCGATCCCCTGGAGTCTGTTCTTCATCCAGGTCATCCGGCGCCAGTACTTCGTGCTCGCTTTCGCTCAAGACGTATGCCTCTTCAGCATCGGCCTCGGCATTTGCCTGTGATTTATCCTTGTCGTCCATAACCTGTTCTTTTTTCGTGAGAGGTCTAACCCAGCAGGCGGCTGATTACGCCGGCTGTATGATCAACCATGGGAATGATGCGGGCATAATTCAACCGCGTAGGGCCAATAACGCCAATCGCACCGACAAATCGTGATTCGCTATCGCGGTAGGGCGCAACCACCATGGAGCTGTCGGTTTCGCGAAACAGCTCGCTTTCTGCACCAATAAAGATCTGCACACCGTCTGCCGTTCGCGTGGTTTCCAGCAAACGCTGCAAGTCCGCCTTCTCGTCCAACGCGTCAAATAGCGAGCGAAGGCGCTCAAGCTCGACCGTTTCGTTGATTTCGCCCAGCAGGTTGGCTCTGCCACGAACGATCAGCACGCCAGATTTCCGTGCGTCATCAACGTGCGTTGCAAGGCCCGCTGCGACAACCTTAGCCGTCAGTTCGTCAATTTCCGCCTGATGGGCTGCAATCTCATTCTGGATTTCTTCGTTGGCCTGATCCAGCGTGCGCCCGGCCAGCCTGGCGTTCAGATAGTTCGTCGCCTGCGTCAGGCTGGACTGGGTAATACCCGGGGGGATATCGATAACCCGATTTTCGACAAGCCCTGATTCCGTCACCATGACCAGCAATGCCCGGCCTGGCCCGATGCTGACAAACTCAACCTGACGAAAGGGCACGTCTTCTTTCGGCGCCAGCACCAGCCCGGCGCAGTGCGAGAGACCCGACAGGGTTTCCGTTGCTTCGCCCAGCATCTCCTCTACGGTGCGGCCGGCCGCCTGGCACTTGCCCTCAATATTGGCCCGGTCATCGTCGGTCAGGTTGCCGAGCTCAAGCAAACCATCGACAAAAAAGCGCAGGCCCACCTGGGTCGGCAAACGACCTGCCGAGGTATGCGGCGCATAAAGCAATCCTGCATCCTCAAGGTCCGCCATGACGTTGCGCACTGTTGCAGGCGAAATTGGGCTTTGGAGGCGGCGCGCGAGTGTGCGCGAGCCCACCGGCTGGCCGGTGGACATGTATTCCTCGATAAGCCGGCGCAAAACATCGCGCGAGCGTAGATCTAATTGTTGCAACATGCGGGGTATCGGCCACCCAGTCTGTTTGTCGGAGGCTGATGGGAATGTAGTAACGCACTGGTAGGTCGTCAACGGCACCTCGGCAAATGCTTTCTGGCCCGCCGCTTTACGGGCGTGCGCGCACGCGATACTTTCCGCGCGCGCTGGCCTAGGCAAAAGCCGACGAATTACGGCAGAATCGCCAGCAGACAAGGAGAATCAAGATGCGCCCATCTGGTCGCCAGCTCGACGAAAAGCGGGCCGTGACATTGACCACAGGTGTCAACAAACATGCAGAAGGCTCCTGCCTCGCCTGTTTTGGAGACACTCACGTATTGTGCACCGCCAGCGTCGAAGAACGGGTACCGCCATTTTTGCGGAATTCCGGTCGTGGCTGGGTTACGGCGGAATACGGCATGTTGCCGCGCTCAACCGGATCACGCAGCGGGCGTGAGGCGGCGCGAGGCAAACAGGGCGGTCGAACACATGAAATTCAGCGGCTTATTGGTCGCTCATTGCGCGCGGTGACAAACCTCACCGGGTTTGGTGAACGCCAGATCACACTGGATTGCGATGTTATCCAGGCGGATGGCGGCACGCGCACAGCGGCGATCACCGGCGCCTATGTTGCCCTGCATCAGGCATTTGACGGGCTGGTCGCGTCTGGCGCCATCAGCGCGGTGCCCCTGATTGATGAAGTCGCCGCCGTCAGCTGTGGCATATACAAAGGCACGGCGGTGCTTGATCTGGATTACCCGGAAGATTCAAACGCCGAGGCTGACGCCAATTTTGTCCTGACCGGAAAAGGCGGGATTGTCGAAATTCAAGGCACCGCCGAAGCCGACCCGTTTTCACAGGACGACTTCCTGCAGCTCATGGAGCTGGCAAAAAAGGGCATCAGCGAGCTGGTCATCATGCAGCGCGCGGCCCTTAAGCCGGGGAACTGACGCCATGGCCCGAAGACTCTCCGGCGGTCGGCTGGTTGTAGCCAGCCACAACGCCGGAAAAGTTCGGGAAATCAATGCGCTGATCGGCCCATTTGGCTTCGAGGCCGTCTCGGCTCAGTCGCTTGACCTGCCCGAGCCTGAGGAAACCGGTAAGACATTTCTGGCCAACGCGGAGATCAAAGCTGTCAGTGCTGCGACCGCATCCGGCCTGCCATCACTGGCGGATGATTCCGGCCTGGCAGTGGACGTGCTCAATGGCGAGCCAGGTATCTATTCCGCCCGTTGGGCGGGGCCTTCGAAAAATTTTTCCTTCGCCATGAAGGACGTGCGGCGCGCAATTGAAAAGACTGGCGCCGACCCGGTTGGTCAGACGGCGCGCTTTATATGTGCCTTGTGCTTGTGTTGGCCTGACGGCCACTGCGAAGCCTTTGAGGGCCAGGTGGAAGGCACACTTACCTTTCCGCAGCGTGGCGAGCGGGGCTTTGGCTATGACCCAATTTTTATGCCACTGGGACACAACATTACCTTTGGTGAAATGGACCCGAACAGCAAGCACGCCATGAGCCACCGGGCCAGTGCCTTCAGCCAATTGGTAGAAAACTGCTTTGGCGAACCCGACAGCGCATAGCGGCAATCAGGCTTTGGCCGGAGATGCCCGACCCGGCCCGGAGACGCCGGCGCGCGACCCGCTCGCCATTTACGTTCACTGGCCTTACTGCTTGTCCATGTGCCCGTATTGCGACTTCAACAGCCATGTGCGTGAAACCATTAATACCGACGCCATGGCAGCGGCCTATTGCACCGAGCTGAAACATTTTGCGGGCCTGACCGGCCGGCGACCGGTGGAGACCATTTTTTTTGGCGGTGGCACGCCATCGCTGATGCCGGAGGGTCTTGTTGGCCGGATCCTCAATACGATCGCTGACCTGTGGCAGCTCGGTCCAGATGCCGAGATTACCCTTGAGGCTAATCCGACCTCAGCGGATGCAGCCCGCTTCGCTGGCTACCGTGCCGCAGGGGTCAATCGCTTGTCATTGGGCGTGCAGGCATTGGACGATGCGGCGCTGGCATTTCTCGGGCGTCAGCACAGTGCAGCAGAAAGCCTGCGGGCGCTCGACCTGGCCGCACGCGAATTTTCTCGCACCTCGATCGACCTGATATACGGGCGCCAGAACCAGACTCCAGATGCCTGGGAGAAAGAACTGACTCAGGCTCTGGGCTTACCTGTGCAACATATTTCGCTCTATCAGCTGACCATCGAAAAAGGCACGGCGTTTTTTCAGGATGCGCGGGACGGGCGCCTGCATTTGCCGGACGAAGATACCCTGCGAACCTTCTTTGACATGACCCAGGCAATCACCAATGCCACCGGCATGCCAGCCTACGAGGTTTCAAATCATGCGATACCCGGTGAAGAATGCCGGCACAACCTCGCGTATTGGACCTATCGGCCCTATGTGGGCGTCGGGCCGGGGGCCCATGGCCGGCTGCCGGTAAGCAATGGCAGTGGTGTCGGGCGGTTGGCCACACGCCAGCACGCCAAACCCGAGACGTGGATTGATGCGGTACGCATCAAGGGCCACGGCGGCGCCGAGAGCGAGCCAGTACCAGCAGACGAGATGGTAATTGAAGCGTTGATGATGGGCTTGCGCCTGACTGACGGTATCGATGCCAATACTTTTCAGCAAGCCACGGGGCGGCCCCTGGACAGTGCCTGTCCTGCCTCCAGTACCAAACGTCTCATAGATGCGGAATTCATTGAACGAACGCCGACCCATCTTTGCCTGACCGCAAAAGGCCGACCCTTCCTTGATGCCATACTGAAAAAATTAGTGGCCTAAGAAAAATGCCCGGAACGGCGGCGCTCAATTTGCCGTCGCAGCGGAAAACCCGCGTGTCGGCGCATCGATGACCCGCACCGTACCGCCGGCTTCAACTTCAAGAACCGCGAGGCCACGTTCGGACAACCCGCTTTCCATAAACCGAAATGCGCCGGCGGCCCCAAAAAAGCCGCGGGATGTCGTCAACGCCTGATCGGAAAAATCGGCCCGGCGATCCCTTCGTCCCAAGGCTGCAGCAAGCGCCGTGGCATCGTAGGCAAGCTCGGCAATGCGCAGGGGCAGGCGGTCATATGCGCGTTCATAGCGCCGTCTGAATGTTCCCTCAGCAGCCGGCGGTGGCGCTACATACCAGGCGCCGGCAAGGGTCGGTTCAGCCAGTATCTGCGGGGTATTCCAGAGGCCAAGCCCCAAGAGCCGAACCTTGGCCGGTTCGATATCATAGAACGGCACCAGCGACACAACCTGACGGAGACGCGACCCTCCATCCGGAATCAATATCGCATCGAAATCGACCTCGCCCAGCGTGTGCAGGGATTCCAACCGGGTCAACGCGCGCACCGAAATTTCGTCCTCCCGCTCCATCAGCGCCTCGCGCTCCGCCTCCAGCGCTGCGCGGCGGACATCGTAATTTGCAAGCTCGCGGACGACTTCTGCAGCGTCCGCCGCATCGGCGCTGTAAAAAGCGGTGCGGGTGAGCTCGGCGCCGACCGACACCAGCACCTTGTGATACTGGCTGACAACGGCGCGACCGTAAGCAGTATCAGGTGCCAGAGCCGCAAACCGGCGATGTCCGGCCAAATAGGCGTAGTTGACGACACGCTCCACTTGTTGACGCGACGTGTGACCGATCAGATAAACCCCGCTACCCGCGACTTCAGGGTCAGTTGAGAATGCGATTATCCTGACGTTAGCGGCCTTGGCGTGCGGCGCGACGGCAAGAACTTCCTCCCGCAACAAAGGCCCGATCAAAAGCGATGCACCAGCCTCAAGCGCAGCCAATACTGCAAGCTCCGCGCCATCGCTCGTGCCGCCGGTATCAAACGGCAACAATCGGAACTGATCATCGCCGATATCGAACAGCGCGAGTTGCGCCGCATTGAGGATGGCACTGCCTTGCCGTGCATAGCGGCCCGAAAGGGGCACCAACAGTGCAACCCGAACCACCGCAGGCGCCGGTGCCGCGAGAGACTCTGCCTCAACGTTGGCCACGTTGATCTCTTCAGAACCGGGCGGCAGACCCGCAAGGTTTTTCGGCTCAGATTGCAATTCACCAGCTTGGTCGGCGGTCGCCGTTGCCTCGGGCGCCGCCTCATCAACCCGGCTTTCAGCAGCCTCAGACCCGCCCGAAATTTCGGTGCGCACACTTTCAATATAGCTATCGAGGCCAGCGCCGTTTTGACAGGCCGCCACAATCAGCGCCATGCTCACCACCACCGAAACACGCAACAGCGCGTGACGCATCGGAAGTCGATAATATATTTGTCTGATCAAAATCATGCCGACGCAGCCTATGAACCAGATACCCATAAGTAAACCGGACACGCCCATTGCGCCGGGTCTTCATATTGTAGCCACACCGATTGGCAATCTTGCAGATATGCCTTCCCGCGGCCGCGACGTACTGAGCGGCGTGGATGTTATTGCCTGTGAAGACAAGCGCCATACCGCGAAACTACTGAACCATTATGGCATCAGAACGCCAATGACCGCCTATCACGATCACAATGCGGTGCGTGCCCGCCCGGCACTCCTGCGCCGGTTGGCGAACGGAGGTGCCGTCGCGCTGGTCTCGGATGCCGGGACCCCGCTCATGTCCGACCCCGGCTACAAGCTGGTACGCGAGGCGATCGATGCGGGCATTGCGGTAACCGGCGTGCCGGGGCCAAACGCCGCGATGCTGGCCCTCGTACTTTCGGGCCTGCCAACCGACCGGTTTATGTTTGCCGGATTTTTGCCGCCGAAATCCGCTGCTCGACGATCCGCCTTCGGGGAGTTTCGGTCTGTCCCAGCGACCATTGTCATTCATGAATCTGCCCGCCGCCTGGCGGCCAGCCTGCGCGATGCGGCGGCAGTTCTGGGGCCTAGAGATGCCGCTGTCGCGCGCGAGCTGACCAAGCGCCATGAAGAAGTGCGGCGCGGCACACTGGATGATCTCGCCGAATGGTACGAGGCCGAAGGCGCACCTAAAGGGGAGGTCACCGTCGTTATCGGCCCACCGGCCAACAACCCTGTCGAGGTGGATGAGACCGCGTTGGACGCCCAGCTTGACGTATTGCTGGAGACATTGAGTGTTCGCGATGCCAGTGCCCAGCTCTCCGCCGAGACCGGGATAGCGCGGCGCACCATATATGAGCGCGCGCTGGCCCGACGGCGAGACACATGAAAACGGGCCGCGTTGCTTCCGAAGCGCGGGGGCGGCGCGCCGAAACCGCCTGCGCCTGGCTGTTGCGCGCGAGTGGGTATCGGCTGCTGGCGACGCGATGGCGCGTGCCGGTCGGCGAGATTGACCTGATCGCCAAGCGCGGGCGGTCGATTGTTTTCGTTGAGGTAAAGGCACGACCGACGTTGAGTGCGGCACTGGAAGCGGTCACACCACGACAACGGCTGCGAATCGAACGGGCGG
Organism: Alphaproteobacteria bacterium; assembly: GCA_018668475.1. Lineage (GTDB taxonomy): Bacteria > Pseudomonadota > Alphaproteobacteria > UBA828 > UBA828 > JABJCZ01. Next base: position 17,075 of record JABJCZ010000342.1, read on the forward strand.
CAGAGGTTTTCTTGTCGCAGCACCCGAAATGGCGCAATCTTGAGGTTCGATTCGATGTTATGGCCGCCATCCCCGGCAGACTGCCGCGTCACGTCTGCGATGCATGGCGACCGGGATTGCCATAGTGTTTTGCCCAATTTGTTGCTGACGACTTCTAATGTGTTCAACCAACCCACTGAACCTGGTGCACCATTGATGACAGTTACCGCTCAGGACCCTTCAGCAAACTCCACCCCCCGTCGCCGGGCCGGCCGGTATCAGTTTATTGCCGTTCTAGCCCTGTTGGCGACACTACCGCTGCTTTCTGGCTGCGCCAGCGCCGTGATCGGTGCCGGCGCGTCAGCAGGAATCGTTGCTTCCCAGGAACGGTCCGTTGGCGATGCCGTAGATGACCTGACCATTCGGGCCTCCCTGAACGAGGGCTTTTTCGACGAGGATATTGACCTGTTCGGCAACGTGAGCTTTGCCGTGGTTGAAGGGCGCGTGCTGCTGAAAGGCACCGTACAAAAACCTGAAGACAGGATCCGGGCGGTCAAAATCGTCTGGAAAACCAAAGGTGTGCGGGAAGTCATCAATGAAATTCAGGTGACCGACGAAGGCCGTATCGTCAATTACGCGCGCGACACATGGATATCAACCCAGCTGAAAACCTCGATCCTGTTCGACAAAGATATTCAGTCGATCAATTACAATATCGAGACCATTAATGGGGTCGTCTACATTATCGGCATCGCCCAGGATCGGGCAGAACTGGACCGAGTGGTCAATCGAGCGCGCACTATTTCCCATGTCAGGCGGGTCGTTTCTCACGTGCAGTTGAAAGACGACCCTGACCGGGTGGCGACACCCTGATGGACGAGCTTTCGGCTGAGCAGAACGTGGCCGCTCTCGGCGCTCTTGAGGATACGGAAATCGACCTGGCGGAAGCGGCGTTGGCAATAGGCGTTCTCGACTACCCGTCGGTTGATCTCACGTCCTACCGTGCGCATCTCAATACGCTGGTGGCCGACGTGCGGCGCTCCCGCAGCAGCAAAACCGGCCTGGAGGGGCGCATTCAGCGGATCAACCGGGTTCTGTTCGAGACTCATGGCTATGCCGGCGATGCAGAGAGTTATGACGACCCACAAAATGCCAATCTGATCCGAGTGATCGACCGTCACCTCGGCTTGCCGGTCATTCTTGGTGTGCTTTATATTCATGTCGCCCGAGCGCAGCGGTGGGAAGCCGACGGACTGGCGTTTCCAGGGCATTTTCTGGTGCGCCTTGAGATCGAGGGTCGGCGCGCAATCGTTGACCCGTTTCATGCCGGGCAGGTGCTGCAAGCTGGCGACCTGCGCAACATGCTGAAGCAGTTTATGGGTACCGACGCCGAGCTGCTACCCGAGCACTATGCGACGGTTAGCAACCGTAATATTTTGCTGCGCACCATGAACAACATCAAAACCAGGGCCATCGACGGTAGCGATATCGAGCGCGCCGCTGTCATACTGGACCGAATGACAATACTGGCGCCACAGGTGCCGGGGCCGTGGCGCGAGCTGGGCATGCTCGAAGCCCGGCGCGGCAACATGAGCCGCGCCATCAGAGCCATTCTGACCTACGCCAATTACGCGACCACTGGCGACGATCGCGAGGCAGCCGCCAGGATGATCAAGAAACTGAAAACCGACTTGAACTAGACAGCCGGAGAGCATCGCGCGGCCGACCCAGGCGCGCGGGGCAGCACCACAGGAGATATATCGGCCATGAGCCTCGCCGTTGCCATTCAGATGGACCCGATGGACAACATCGATATCGAGGGAGACAGCACGTTCGCGCTGGCGCTGGAAGGCCAGGAGCGGGGCCACGCGCTGTATCATTACCTGCCGTCGGAAATGTCGCTGAAACAGGGGCGGGTCATTGCCCGGCTTCGCCCGCTGAGAGTGCGCGCGGAGAAAGGCAATCACTTCAGCTTTGGCGAGACCAGCGTCATGGATCTCGCGACCTTCGACGTCGTGCTCATGCGCCAGGATCCACCGTTTGACATGGCCTATATTACGGCGACCCATCTGCTGGAGCACATTCACCCGCAGACCCTGGTGGTTAACGACCCGGTCCACGTTCGCAACGCACCGGAAAAACTGTTCGTCAC
>JABJCZ010000037.1 GCA_018668475.1 Alphaproteobacteria bacterium
ATTAAGAATAAGAGAAAACGAAAGAGGGTGAGCATGAGCGATGGACCTGTCCGGGTAACGCATGACGGGGCGGTGGCGGTATTGACCATCGACCGGCCGGAGAAACTGAACGCATTGGACGCGGAAACTCTGGCGGCGCTGGAAACCGCAGTGAATGAAGCTGATCGCGACCCGAATGTGCATGTCATTGTCTTTACCGGCACCGGGCGAGCTTTTGTGGCGGGCGGTGATATTGCCGACCTTGAAAGCCGGCGCGGCCTCGCTCACTACCTTGAATTCGGCGAGACCATCCACCGTGTTTTCCGCCGGATAGAGACTTGCGATACGCCGACCATCGCCGCCGTCAACGGCTGGGCGCTTGGTGGCGGGGCAGAGCTGATGCTGGCCATCGACATTCGGCTGGTTGCCGCGAGCGCAAAGGTTGGTGTGCCGGAAATTACCCTCGGATTGTTCCCTGGCGCCGGTGGCTCGCAGCGACTTAGCCGTCAGGTGCCGCAGTGTCATGCGCGCGAATTGATGTTCACCGGTGAGGCAATCTCTGCCGAAGACGCAGTTGCTATCGGTCTGGCGAACCGGGTCGTGGCTGATGACGCTCTTATGGACGAAGCCATGGCGCTCGCCGGCAAGATCGCCGCGCGCTCGCCGTTGGTGCTCAAACTGCTCAAGCGTGCGTTGATCGCCGGTGGCGATATGCCGCTGACGTCGGCTCTTGCCCACGAGCAGGCGATGATCAGTCTCGTGCTTGATACGGATGACGCGCATGAGGGTTGTCAGGCGTTTCTGGAAAAGCGCAAACCCGACTTCAAAGGGAGTTGAGAAACGTGGATTTCAGCCTCTCCGAAGAGCAAACCATGATGGTTGAAACTGCGCGCCGCGTCGGCGAGCGATATGGCCTTGAGTACTGGCGGGACCTCGATGCCCGGGGCGCCTATCCGGACGACATGTGGCAGGCGATATGCGAGGCCGGACTGTGTGGCGTTGCCTTGCCGGAGGAGCACGGTGGTATTGGCCTGGGCATGGTGGACCTCGCGCTGGTGATCGAGGCGTTGTGCGAAGCCGGGGCGGGGGCAACTCTGGCGCAGCTCTTTATGCTGAACCCGATATTCGGGGGCGTGGCCATTGCCAAATATGGCACTGACGAGATGCGCCGCGACCTGCTGCCGGGAATATCAGATGGGTCCGTGCAGTGTTGCATGGCGTTAACCGAGCCCGATGCCGGCACCAACAGTCTTGAGATAAGCACGTTTGCCGAGACGGACGGCAATGGCTGGCGGCTCAACGGCAGCAAGATATGGATTTCCGCTGTGCCCAGCGCGACCAAGATGCTGGTCGTCGCGCGCACAAAAAAGGTAGAGGACTGTGAGCGGCGCACGGATGGCGTTTCGTTGTTCCTGATTGACGTGGATCGCGACGGGCTGGCTCATCAGGGCATCGACAAGGTCGGCACGCGTTGTGTGCCGGCAAGTAGTGTCTTTTTTGACAATGTGCCGGTGCGGGGTGACGAGCTGATCGGCACCGTCGACGGCGGCTGGAAGCAGTTGCTGGATGTGCTCAACACCGAGCGCATTGTCACCACCGCCGGGCTGGTTGGCGCGACCCGGTTGGCGTTGCGTCTTGGCGTTGATTACGCCAATGACCGCAAGGTCTTCGGCAACAAGCCCATTTCGGCGTATCAGGGCCTGCAATTCCCGCTGGCCCAGGCGCGCGCCGAGATCGAGTGCGCCCAGGTCATGAACATGAAAGCGGCGGCCAATTGCGACGCCGGGTTGCCCTACGGCAGCGAGGCCAATATGGCCAAGCTAATTGCCGCACAGGCGGCCTCCGCTGGCATCGAGCGCGCCATGCAGGCCATGGGTGGCATGGGCTATGCAAAGGAAATGCACATCGAGCGGTTGTGGCGGGATGCGCGGTTGTTCCGTTTTGCGCCGATATCGGAGGAAATGATTCTTAACTTCATTGCCATGCACGACCTCGGCATGGCGCGTGGTTACTAGCAGGAGTGCCTCGTGGCCTTGAAACTGAGTGACTTCGCCGGCCGGTTGCTGCGCGCCGATGACTCCGAAACTCTGGGCCGCCCGAGTCATGTGCTGGCGGCAGAGGCCATTGATGCGGGCCGGGCGGAAGAAGCCAAGGACCTGATTCAGGCGGCGCACGACGAAAGTAAGTCGCTGCATGATCTCTTTTGCGACTGGGTGTGGGACATGCTGACCCGCATGGCTCGGCGCTGTGGCGAACAGGCCATGTTCGAGATGCTGCGCGAGAGCCAGGAAACATGGATGTTGCGCCGAACCTGGAAAGCCTTTCGCAACATGTCGGTGAAGCGGCAGGTTGATTTGACGGCGGAGGTTATGCGCGCCCACCGTTGCGGGCCGAAACAGGATGGCGAGATCGGCATCGAAGAAGATGACGAAAAATTTTCAATCGTCATGGACCCGTGTGGGTCAGGTGGTCGCATGCGTCGGGGGGACCCGGTCGATGGCACACCGAGCCGCCTCGGCCCGCCTTACGAATTTGGTGTGACGCAGGAAGCGCATTGGTGGTCGTGGGGCCGTAAAGATGTGCCCTATTATTGCCTGCATTGCGCTGTGAACGAGATATTGCCCATCGAGTGGGGGGGGCGGCCGCTCTGGGTGACCGAATTTGATGCTGACGCTAAAAAGCCGTGCCGCTGGCATTTTTACAAACGCCCCGAGCTTATCCCTGCGCATTACTGGACGCGACTGGGCAAGGAAAAGCCGGCGAAATTTGACGCCTGACCTGTACTGGCGCGACTACTGCGGTTGATCACGGCAGATCACAAGCAGCGCTAGGCAGCGGCGATCGCCTCCAGCGCGCGCCAGTCCGGTGCGGCCGTGCCGTCAGGGTTAAGCGGCTGAACACAAACATGACTGGCGCCGGCATCCAGATGTGCTTTGATCCGTGCCCGCACGTCATCGGCATTGCCTGACGCCACCATCGCATCGAGAAAGCGCGCGCTGCCGCGCCCCGTCAATTCTTCTTCAGAGAAGCCGAGGTTCAGCCAGTTGTTGCGATAATTGGGCCACGGCAAATAGAGCTCCAGTACATCGGAAGCAATGCCGCGCGCGACAGAGGCGTCCTTGGTCAGGCAAATTTTCTGCTCCACGCAGAGCCAGGCGTCAGGCCCGAGAATTTTCCGCGCGTTGGCTGTGTGCTCTGGCGTTACGTTGTAGGAATGTGCGCCCCTGGTCCGCTCGCCACCTAGCGCCGTCATTTTCGGGCCGAGGGCAGCCAGAATAATATTCCGCTCAGGTGCGGGGATGCCAAGTTCGGTCGCGTCAATGGCATCCAGATAGGTGCGCATGGTTGTCAGCGGCTTGCCATAACCGTGACCCCTAAATCCTTCGACCAGTGGAATATGTGACACCCCGAGCCCCATGATAAAGCGGTCTTCATAGAGGGCGTTCAGGGTGTCGTGCCCGGCCCGGGCGGTGACCGCATCGCGAGCGTATATGTTCGCAATCCCGCTAGCCGCCCGCAGGCGGTCAGTTTCTGCCAGCACGAAGCCACCAAAACTGAATGTCTCGAAGCCCACACCCTCCGGATACCAGAAGACATCGAAATTCAGTTTTTCGACGCCCTGCGCCAGTTCCGCAATCTGAGTCGCGGACAGCGCGTCCGGTGCAATCCATACTCCAAGTTTACCAAGGCCCTTCATGTGCCTGCGCTCTCCCTGCGGTGGTGCATTGTTCAATAAATTGGCCCATAGGATACACGCTCTGACGGGCCAACGGCAGCGCAATACATTGCCAGGCAGTGTGATGATGTTGAATATTGGCAGAGCAGGCATTATAGCTCAGCGCTATGGCTGATACCGCATCACCGCTGTTCGCACCGCTTCAACTCGCATCAGTTTCAATCCCCAATCGAATTGCCATAGCGCCGACGACCCGTCAGGTCGCCGATGAGGATGGCACGCCGACCGGGGAGATGGGGCGCTACTGGGCGCGACGGGTGCAGGGCGGCTGCGGCCTCGTGATTACCGAGGGCGTGTATTTCGCTGATCGCTGGAATGCCAAGGGCTATCCGCATCAGTCGGGCATCTGCAATCGCAAGCACATCGACGCCTGGCGCACGATCACCGACATGATCCACGCTGAGGGCGGTATTGCGCTGATGCAGCTACAGCATGCGGGTCGCCTGGCTGATCCGTTGTACTTTCAGGACGGAAACCCGGCGTATAGCGCGAGCGATACTCAGTCTTCGGGGTATGTGATCTTTACGGATTCAGAGGAAGAAAAAGAGCTGCGTGGCTGGACCGATCCGCTGCCGCTCCGCCGGTATGAGCCGGCCCGCGCACTTTCGTTGCTGGAAATCGAGGACCTCGCGGACAGTTTCGCCCGCGCGGCGGTCCGCGCCATCGAGGCAGGGTTTGATGGTGTTGAGGTCCATGGGGCCAACGGCTTCCTAATCGACAATTTTTTCAATTCCGCAGTCAATGTGCGAGAGGACGCGTTTGGCGGGTGCCCAATGAAACGCGCGAATTTCGCGCTGCTGGTCTGCCGCCGGGTGCGTCAGGCTGTTGGTGCCGAGAAGATCATCACCTTACGCCTCTCCCAGGATCGGATCGACGGCCTGCAGGATCACTACGCCGGCGGCGTCGCAGAGGCGCGGGATATCGCGACTGCGCTGAAGGACGCACCGGTTGATGCGCTGCATTGGGGGAGCTTCGGCTGGGATGACAACCGCGATCCAAATTCGGATGAAATCATTCCCGCCGTCATGCGTGCCGCGAGTGGTAAACCGATGATCGTCAATGGCGGCGTGCATGATGCGGCAGCCGCCCTTCGCGTGCTCGAGAGCGGAGCGGGTGACATGGTCTCCGTTGGCCGCCCGCTGTTTGCTAATCCTGACTGGGCCAATGCCGTTCGCGCTGGCAAGCCGCCTGCGCCGGTCGAGTTCGAGCGCAAGTGGGTTATCACCCCGGCAACATAACAAGCCATATCGGGCACCCGCCCGGCGGGAATGATCCCGAACCCCGGACTATAGTTCATGTGCAATAGCGGGGCCGGGGGGCCACGAGGAATGATGAAAATGACCAGGGTATTGGCGATCGCATTGATCGCCGTCTTTTCCGCATCGTGGGTTAGCGCAGGCGCAGACGGTGCTGGATTGACCGAAGCGGATCCGCAAGATGTTGCGCGAACCTGGGACGCCGCGCGGGTCTATTTACCAACGGCTGACGTCTCGATGCGGCCTTCGTCTATGGCAGATCTGCAAAATTTCACGGAAAGGCATGAGGAATTGTTTCCGATTGCGATCCATTTGCATGGCTGCTCCGGCTTTTGGCAAGGAACCGACCGGCGGGGGAGGTATCTCGCGTCACTTGGCTTTGTTGTCATCGCTCCGGATAGCTTTGCGCGCACCAACAAGCCGCAAAGCTGCGATCCCGCAACACACGAGGGTGGGTTTTTTCGTGGCACGCTGGCGCTGCGTCACGCCGAGGCCGCCCATGCGATTGCGCGTGTTCGTAAGCTACCGTGGGTGGATAAAGAGAAGATGGTGCTGACCGGCCACAGCGAAGGAGCGATTGCGACGGCGACTCTTGGAGCAGAGCACACCGTTGGGCTCAAAGCCCGCGTGATTGAGGGCTGGGGCTGCAACGCATTTTGGCAGGAATACGCGGGGCTAAACAGTTCGCCTGATTTACCGGTGTTGAGCCTCGTCGGTAATCGCGACCCCTGGTTCAGGCTGTCATTTTTGCAGGGCGATTGCGGCGAGTTTATGAAAAACGCATCAAGCCGCTCTGTCGTTTATGGCGAGCCGCCACTCAAAACCGTTCACAGCCTGCTCGACTACGGGCGCCCCCGCGAAGACCTGCGAGATTTCCTTTGCGACAATGTTCATTGCGCCGCGGGGCAGCAGCAATAGCCGGCTGCCCCGCGGGCGGATGCTGAACGCAGGCAGTTCGAGCGTTCTATTCTACAGGGTGAAAGTCAAAGGCGTGGTCGGCATGAAAATAGAACATGCACGGCGTGTCTGACACACACGCTGTCGCGTGTTCAGATTTGGCCGGCACATACCAATAGGATCCGACCTTCAATTCCGGTGGGTTCGTTTCGCCTTGAAACGGGTTGGTCATGGTCCCTGATATCACGACGCCATGATACGCTCCCGTATGAATATGAAACGGCGTGATAAAATTCGCCGGAAATTTGCCGAAGGTCCCGTGACCGCCTTTCGACATATCGCCATACGCGCCACCCATGCTGATAGCCGGGTTGATATTGTTGAACACGATCTCGGATTCTGGCGTCGCAACGTTTTTGGCCGGATCGAAGCCAGCGATGTCGCTTTGTCCGGCATAGGCGGATACTGAAATCCCACTGACAACAGTGATGATGGCTGCTTGAGCAAGTCTCAGATTGAGGCGTTTCATTGGATGTTTCCTTTGTCAGGCATTGCGGTGAGCTGACGAGGAGTAGTCCACGGCACGCGAACGGCCAATGACCTGACGTCCAATCTATTTGACTGATCGTTCAAACAGGCTGCTTGAGCGTTGTGGCCCGGGATGGCGTTGCCTATGTTCGTATTGCGCTCCGCATGCCTGTCGAACCTTTTGCGCATCAAAAACCATTGGAGCCATTGCCATGTCGGACCAGTCTTCTGACGCCCTTAGCGACATATTGCGGTTGATCCGCCTCAAGGGGTGCGTCTATTTCCAGTCGGATTTTTCATCGCCCTGGGGCATGGAGATGGGCAGCGGTCCCTATGCTCAATATCATGTGATTGTTCGTGGTCAGTGTTGG
>JABJCZ010000343.1 GCA_018668475.1 Alphaproteobacteria bacterium
CGGGGACACCGCTTGCGAAGCCTGGACGAGGCCCGTCCGTAGCAAAGCACTTCAGGCCGGCGTCGATGGTCGCACTCCCTTCGTGATTGGCACTAACGACGGTCGCACGGATAACCAAAGCTGAGCGAAAACTCCACGATTCCGCTTTGGGCTGCACCGCAAGGTACTGCACATCCATGACCGTATAGGACCCAGCCTGAAGTTCAGTAAACAGATCCAACTCGGTGTCAATGTTGTGCGTACCGGTGCCGCCACCACTTATTATTGCCGGTTCCAGGTCCTGCTCACGCAGCGCGTCGCGAACATCGAACAACGGCTGTAAATCAGCCTTGGTCGTCACCGTCCGTTCATCAAACGAGCCAATGTGCTGGAGGTGTCCGCCGTAACCCTGGATGCCGGCGAATGCCAGATGCGCCGACTCTTGAGCATGTCGCGCAACGCTAACGGCCTGTTCAACAGTTGTCGCTCCGGTCCGATGTAGGCCGACATCAACATCCACAAGGACCCGAAGCACTTGCTCTGCAGCCGCAGAGGCCGACTCTAGTGCTCGCAGGTTTTCCATATTGTCGACGACGACCATCAGCCCTTGGGCACGCCCGTTCAATGCCGTCACGATGTCCACCTTGGCGGGTTGAACGATGGGTGATGTGATGAGCACGCCTTCAATGCCCCCTGACACCATTACCTCGGCCTCGCCCAGCGTCGCGCAACACACGCCGAGCGCGCCTTCCGCAATCTGCTTTCTGGCGACGGCGATGCTCTTGTGCGTCTTTGAGTGCGGACGCAAAGACAGGCCCTTTGATTTTACGAACTCCGCCATGCGATGAATATTGGCTTCCAGAATATCCAAATCCAGCACCATCGCCGGGGTCATCAATTGGTTCTTCGATCCAGCTTGATTGATAAGCTTCTGATTGGGCCCAAGGTCTTGCGGGGTGTTCATCGATTGTCTCCAAAGGAATTCGGCAACACGTTCACAAAAAATATCGCGATCGGGAGCAGGCTTGGCTACCGGTCTCAACAGCATTCAAGTATCTTCGCGCCGCGCTGCCACAATTTCCAGCGCCAAACGCACCATCAAACGACGCCACCATACCGGCACATCGGAGGAATAGCATGAAAGTGGTTATTACAGGGGGCACGGGCTTTCTTGGCCTCCGGCTTGCCCGCAAAATTCTTGAACGGCGGACGCTGACCGGCGCCAGTGGCCAGCAGGAACCTGTCGAGCAGTTGATCCTGTTTGACGCGGTAACACCGGCTGAGCGCCCCGCCGGCCTCGACGATCGGGTAACCATCACAAGCGGTGACGTCGCCGATGAAAAAACCATCATGGGAATGGTGAACGGCGCCTCGCTCTCGGTATTTCATCTGGCGTCGGTGGTCAGCGCAGGTGCCGAGCAGGACTTCGACCTCGCCTTGGAGGTCAATCTCGATGGTGGCTTGAATTTGCTTGAGGCGTGCCGCGCTGCGCCAGGCTTGCCGCGTTTCGTTTTCACCAGCAGCCTTGCCGTATTTGGCGGCGCGGCCATGCCTGCCGAAGTCGGGGACGATACCAAAATTACGCCCCAGAACACCTATGGCATGACCAAGGTGATCAACGAACTTCTGGTCAACGACTACACCCGCAAGGGCTTTCTCGATGGTCGCGGCGCCCGGCTGCCAACCACCGTGATCCGACCAGGCAAACCAAACAAAGCGGCGTCGAGCTTTGCCAGCGGCGTGTTTCGCGAACCACTTTCCGGCAACACTTGTAACCTGCCGGTTCGGCGCGATACCAAAATGGCTATTGGTGGATACCGCGGAGTCGTTGATGGCATGATTGCGTTGCACGAGGCGGACAACGCCGCGATCGGCGACGACCGGACAGTTAACTTCCCGAGCATCGCGACCGACGTCGAAGGCATGATTGCCGCCCTCAAGCGGGTCGCGAGTGACCGCAAGCTCGGCGAGATCATCGATGCCCCGGACCCAGTGATCCAGTCGATTTGCGAAGCCTGGCCTTCCGCCACCCGCTTTGATCGAGCAACGGCACTAGGCATCAAGGGTGCACCTGACCTCGACATCATGGTACGCGCCTATATTGAGGATTACCTGGACGCCTGAAGCATCGCACGGGCAAGAGCGGCTTGTGCGACTCTCACCGTTACCTCATGGGCGGCGGTCAGGCCCGTCGCCCAGACGCGCGTCCGGATTACGCGCCTCAACGGCAAGCAACACGCCGGCCTGGTCGGTTTCACCGGCACCTAGGTCACAGGTCTCGCTGTAAAGGTCGCGAATAAGGGTGGCCGTCGGCAAATCAAGTGACATGGCGCCCGCGCTATCCAGTACCGTATTCAGGTCCTTCAGAAAAATCTGGCATTTGCCGCCCGGCATAAAGTCGCGTTGAACCATGCGCTCACCGTGCAACCGCAGAACCTTGCTGTCTGCAAAACCACCCATCAGCGCCTCACGCACCTTGGTCGGATCCGCCCCACCCGCCGTCGCCAGCACAAGCCCCTCGGCGACCGCAGCAAGGTAGCCACCGCATATCACCTGATTAGCGAGTTTCGTGAGCTGGCCTGTACCGCTCGGCCCGACATGCGTCGCCCGCCCAAGCGGCGCAAAGACGCCTGCAATCTTTTCGAATGTTGCAGCCTCTCCTCCAGCCATGATGGCCAGTGTGCCTTCAGCTGCTCCGATGGTGCCACCGGAGACCGGCGCATCAATGTGACCTACACCAGTTCTGGCTAAACGCGCAGCATGATCCTTTGCCATTCCTGGCGGAATCGAGCTCATATCAATGACGATGGCGCCTGAAGAAATAGCGTCACTTGCTCCACTATCAAACAAAACGCCTTCGACGACAGGGCCATTCTCCAACATGACGATGACCACGTCGGCATTGGCAACAGCTCCAGCCGCTGTCGGTTCAGCTTGGGCGCCCAATGCGACAAGTGCGTCCGTCTTGCTTGCCGTGCGGTTCCAGACAGTAACGTCCTGCCCAGCGGCAATCAGATTTTCGGCCATCGGGACGCCCATCAGGCCAAGCCCCAGGAATGCGATACGTTGACTCATTGAAGTTCGATACCTCGTGTCTGCAGATCGTTGTTTTTGCGGGTGCTGGTTGAAGCTACCTGCCCGAAGTCATTTGGCCCCGGCAGATATCCCATATGGCGCGGCCCACCCGAGGCCGGAATGGGTATCCGTTGCCGGTCGGTATTCACAACCGACCCAGCCCTCATATCCCAGCTCATCCAGACGAGAGAACAGATACGGATAATTTATTTCTCCGGTATCCGGTTCATTGCGGCCGGGCACACCAGCAATCTGAATGTGGCCGATAAATTTCATAAGCGCCTCGAGCGATGCGGCCAGGTGACCTTCCATAATCTGCATATGGTAAATGTCATATTGAAGGCACAGATTGTCACTGCCAACGTCACGAATGATGTCAACTGCCTGGGCGCTACCGGTCAGAAAATATCCCGGCATGTCCCCGGTATTCAGCGGCTCGATCAAGACCCGCACACCGGCGTCACCAAGCGTGTTCGCAGCGTAGGCAAGATTGGTCAAATAGGTATCTCGATAGCGGTTGATGTCGGCATCTGCCGGCACGAGTCCAGCCATCGCATGGACCTGCTTACAGCCGAGAGCACTGGCGTATCGCGCCGCGGTATCCACCGCCGACGCAAAATCATCCTCGCGGCCCGGCACCGCCGCAAAGCCACGTTCACCCGCTTCCCAATCTCCTGGGGGCAGATTGAATAGAGCTTGTTCCAGGCCGTTTGCATTGAGCCGGTCAGCTATGTCGCTCGCCGCATAATCATAAGGAAACAAATATTCGACCGCGCCGAAGCCCAAGTTCTTGGCGACCTCAAAACGATCAAGAAAATCAATGTCCTGAAAAAGAAAACTTAGGTTGGCAGCAAATCGCGGCATGTCTGGAGAACTCCGGAGCTTAGGTGGACGCAGCAGAGCCTGAAGGAGAAACCTCGGGCAAGTGCAGGTCAATAGAGAAGCAGCTTCCCTCACCCAGTGTCGAGCTACAAAAAATGTCGACCCCCAATAGCGCCGCCTCCCGCCGGGCTACGGCCAGACCGAGACCGGCCCCACCGCGGAGCGTCGCACCAGGCCCCTGCACAAATGGCTCAAACAGCGCCTCTATATTCTCGGTCGGGATACCCGGTCCGGTATCCTCAATGGAGATCCGGTATTGATCATCGGCAGGACCGGTCAATGAAAAGGTGACCTCACCCGCGTCCGTAAACTTGATCGCATTGTCCAGCAGGTTAACCAGCACCTCACGCAGGTGCAGCGCGTCTCCGCGAACCATAGATGGCAGGCTTGCCGGGACCCGCAATTCGAAGGCAATATTTTTCCGTTCAGCTTCTGTCCGGTATACGTCCGCTACACGGTGAAGCAGAAGACTGAGATCAAATTCGTTAGCTCCTGAATCCGACGCCTCCGCATTCAAAAGCGATGCTTGATCCAGGCGGAGAATTTTCTGGTCGAGCTGCTGGCCTGTTTCCACCAGTTCCGCCACCACGGATGTCGTTGACGGCGACAGATTGGCGTCATCTTGAAGCCGGGAAATTCGCGACAGGATGGCCTGACAATGTGAGCGAATTTCATCACTGACCGTCTTGATGAACTGGCTTTTCTCGTCATTGACCCGCTCGGCCTTGCGGCCGGATTCGGTCAAGGCCCGTTTAA
>JABJCZ010000344.1 GCA_018668475.1 Alphaproteobacteria bacterium
ATAGGCGCGGGTAAAGCGCACGGCATCGTGGCCTTCAAGAGCCAGAAATATGGCATCCGCATCTACCGAGATGACCCGCTGAACCAGCGGCGCAAATCGATTCCCGCCAATCGGAAGCCAATGACGAGCCGCAACACGGCCGCCCCGGTCACAAAACTCCGCTAGAAAGGCGAACACCTGAAAATACGGAAACGAATAGTCCTCAGCGACCGTAATGATCCGACGAATGCCCCGTTTGTGGTACGCGTAGCTTCCCAGTCCGGCGAGCCATTGCGAAACATCGGCGGAAAACCGGAACAGATTGGGCGCGGCATCATACAGCGTCATATCTGGCGCAGCCGCGCTGCCATTGACGAAGGTTATGCTGGGTGTGCCGCGTGCGATGTCTCGCAGAATTACCCCTTCAGCGCCGGTCAATGGCCCGACAATAATTTCAAGCTGGTCCTCGCCCATCAGTTTGGCGACCGCACGCGCCAACCCGTCGCTGGTGCCATCGGTACTTTCAATCACCAGTTCGATGGGTCGCCCGGAAACAGCGCCGTCAATCTCGGCCAGCGCGAGGTCCACGCCGCGCATGGCATCGCGGCCAAGAGCCTCATACGCACCATCGAGGGTGGCCAGCACGCCGATACGAATCGGCGCATCCTCCGCAATTGCGGCGCGGTCCGTCGTGCCCGGTAGCACACCGGTCATAACCAACGCAGCAAGCACGGCGGCGATGGCGCGAAAACGGTGCATGGGCTTGATAAATTGCGACAAAATCTTGATCATTAGCCGGCGGAGACTAGCGGCACATGGCCCGACATGCCACCCTTCAATGGGGATCTCTGGTGATCACCTAATTGATTTCCTATTGTCCTCTGGTTCAGTCACCGCCCGCATCAGGATAGGGTGACGGACGGCAAGAGCAAAAATAACTGGGCCGAGGCACCCTCATGAGCACAGATACCCGACGACTGGACGACTGGCGCAAATACCTGTCCGAGTTCATCGGCACATTTACGATCGTGTTTTTTGCCGCTGGTTCATGGGTTGCAAGCGCGATGACAGACGGCAGCCTTGGTACAATCGGCCCGGGCATAATTTCCGGCCTCGGAATCATGATCGTCATTTATGCCTTCGGCCACATTTCCGGCGCCCACGTGAACCCGGCCCTCTCTATCGCAGCGGCACTGATCGGCCATCACCCATGGCGCCTTGTACCGGGCTACGTCATTGCCCAAATGGGCGGCTCAGCGCTGGCTGGTATGTGCCTGCTCTGGGCGCTTGGCCTGCACGCCGATATGGGTGCAAACCAGCCTAACATCGCACTTGGGATCACGCCTCTTTCGGCACTGCTGATCGAGACATTCATGGCGTTTCTGCTGATGTGGGTGGTCGCAGGCGTTGGCCTCGATAAACGGGCGCACGGCCCCTTTGCCGGTGTCGCGGTGGGCGCCGTCGTCGGCGTCGAAGTCATGCTGATGGCGCCGATCGCCGGCGCGGCCATGAACCCGGCGCGCGCCTTTGGGCCGCACCTTGCGCGCGGCAGTTTCGACTACTATTGGATATATATTGCAGGGCCGTTAATCGGCATGGCACTGGGCGCGTATGTCTACCGCTTCACTCACGCCCTCGGCAACCGGCCGGTCTGATCGCCCGCGCAAAAATCAATCCGCGGAATCTTTTATCTGCGTGCCCCAATCAGCGTAGTGGTGCACGTCTTCGACCGTGGTATCGGCAACAAGATTGTCGAGGGACGGCGCGAAGTCCGAATGTTTGAGCGGGCGCGTCTGGATTTCGTAAGCCTGAATGCTTTTCAGCCCCTCATCCACCAGCGCCGGGATATCGGGGTTCATTTCCGCCAGCATGCGGGCGGTTACTTCCTTGCAGAGGCGCGCGACCTCACGGCCGGTAAGACGTTCCGACTGCGTCGCAAGTTTGTCATACGAAAGCGAGCGGTGATCAACCGGCAGGCCCTTGGCTTCAAGATGGATGCGGAAAATTTCAGCGCGCGCAGCTTCATCGGGCAGTGAAATCAACGTACGTCGTTCAAATCGCGACAGGACGGCGGCGTCAAGGTCCCACGGCCGATTGGTTGCGCCGATGGTCATCACCAGATTCCGCCGGCCTTTTTGCGCGAAACCGTCAATTTCGGAAAGGATCGCCGCCAGCATCTGTTGATGATGCAACTGGCCTTCTGCTCCGCGGCTTTTACACAGCGCGTCGAACTCATCAATAAAGATGATCGAGGGGCGGCCATCATTGGTAAATTTGCGTGCCACACGATAGAGCGTGCTAATCAGCTTGCCACTGTCACCTACCCACTTGCTGACAATCTGGCTGGATTTGACGTTAAAGAAAGTCGCGTTGAGCTTGTTGGCAATGGCACAGGCCATCAACGTTTTACCGGTGCCGGGCGGGCCATAGAACATGATGTTTCGCCAGCCCTCGACGTCCATGCCCTCAGGGATCTTCGCCATGGCGAGGCCGTAATGAAACTTCAGCTCTTCTTTCAGGTCGCGCAGGCCACCGATGCTGTCCCACTCGATCGTGCGCGGGGTATCGTCAATCAGCAACAGAATTTGCTGTTCCTGCAAATCGGAATCTTCATCCGAATACGCAACTTCATCGAGCGGCATGTCGCTCGGCTTTATGCGAGCGCCATCTACCCGGCCGGTGGTCTCAAGAGATTTCGCCCGCAAGCGAAATTCGTTTGCCTTGATCGTCAATGTTCGGCGCTCACCATCATCGTCGACCATTTCGACGACCTGTTCAGCAAACTGCGCCGCTTTCTTGTAGCTCCGCGATGCATCGAGGACCTTACCTGCCTGCATCCGGGTATTGGCTTCCGCAATCATGCGGTCCATTGACTTGAGAAGCGCGTCCGGGCCTTGCTGATTCATGTATCTGGTCCGTCTTCGGCTGGCGGTCAGGCCGGCGTAAAATCTATCAAGGGGTCGCCGACCTGCACTTCATCCTTGAGTGCCACCCGGATGTGGTTCACCACCCCGTCGGCAGGCGCAATGATCTCTGAAACAACTTTGTAATATTCAATAGTCATCAACAACTGCTCGCCAGTCACGTGCTCCCCGTCAGCGACAAGGATGTCAGTAACGACCAGGTCATAGGCGTTCTTGGACGCACAATGGGCATCAATAGTCTGGGACGAGACGGCCATCGACCGGTGACCTCCTGAAACCTGCGTGGCCACTCGGCGGCTGCCGAGTGGCCACGCATTTACTCGAAATCAGGCGTGTCAGGAAGACGCGCCGATTTTAGCTGCAGCCGGCGGAGGCGCAATTTTGGCCGTCGTCGCTTTTGCCGGATTGTCGTGATCGCGGGTCAACATCTCCACGTCATCACGTGCGCCTTCGGGATCATTGATCCACTTCTCATAGAACTCGAACGGGTTCTTCGCGTGGCCGCCCGGCTCGGATGTGAAGCCACGGTGCAACAGGTTGTACAGGTGGTTCTCAGCCGTCCAGTTGCGCCGGGCATCGCGAATTGTAGTCAACGACAGCGTGGCATAAGTCGCTTCGTCTGGCCCGGTTCCGCATTCCGCCAAAACACTGCCGTCAAAATCGACAATGTTGGAGTGGCCGAAATAGGAGTAGACGAGATCACGGCCAGCCATATTGGCGACCGCGACATAGGCTAGGTTCTCCCATGCCCGAACCTGGGCGATCATGCGCTGTTGTTCCTTTGACGGGTACATGTAGCCCTGGATACGCACCACCAGTTCGGCACCCTTCATGACCGTGTCGCGGACAATCTCGGGCATGTTGCAGTCGTAGCAGATGGTGCCACCGATCATCAGGCCCTTCGGGCCCTCGGCAACTGCGGTTTCATGGCCGGCAGTCCATGGCTCCTGCGGGGTCCAGGGGAAAATCTTGCGGTAGGTCATCGCGAGATCGCCCTGATCGTCGATCATCACCAGCGTATTGTATGGGTTGAGCCCATCGGGATGCTCTTCGCCGGTCAGCGAGAAAACGCCGAAAACGCCGTTTTTCTTGCACGCCTCAGAGAAGATTTGCACCTCGTCGCCGCCAAGCGTCGTCGTCAGGTCAGACCACTTGGTCGGGTGAAAGCCCTGCGTTGTGTATTCCGGAAACACGATGAGATCGAGACCGGGATACCCCCGCTTCATTCCTTCGACAAAATTGGCAATGTTCTTACAGTTGTCCAAAACCTGCGCCTTAGTCTCAACAACGGGCACCCTGTAATTGACAACGCCAACGCCGACGGCGTCATCACTCGATGAAATTGATCCCTGTGGCATGAAACGTCCTCCTCAATCAAACCTATGTTTTGTTACCAAATTAAATAACAGCGACCCACCAGTTCGCCAATGGCCGTTCGGGTATCCTGTTTTATTACATGCAAATCCGCTCATCCTCCACCCCCGGTCAACTACAGTGCTGCCAAGCATGTCCGCCAAGGCCCCTGTAGCTCACTTTTTATCAGCGTTTTTGACCCATTTCACCATCAGGGTATTTGATGGCAATGTTTCATCAACGAGCTTCTTCGCCGTCTCGATGCCGGCAATCGGCAAGCCGGTCGGGTCCAACACACCGATCTGCACCAGCACAGAAGCCTGATCCCAATAGATGTGCTCATTATAGAGTTTTCCCCCACGAAAGCAGACCACCGCGATCAATGGAATCTCGACATATTTTCCAGTCGGCGCGATGCCCGGCAGCATCCAGTCGATCTCACTGGTATGGGTAAAACAGAAGAGAAGTTCATCGACGACCCGATCCGCGCCGATGGTCCGGGAAATCGGGATCAGCTTCGTGTCTTCGGGGTTCGAGTGGATGAAGTGATTGGCGTAAAACTGCTCGAGGTCCGTGTAGCCCACGCCGCCGGTCATGGTCGGGATATGGTTTACATAGGGTTCCGACACCATTGTCCCCATGGTGTCGTCAACATTGCGGGTCCCAAATTCATACTCGCAATGTTTGTCCCAAAGCTCCGACAAGTTGAAGTGCGGGCCCATGATGCGCCGGAATAAAGCGATTGAGCGCGAATGCGCCATCATGGTCGCCGGCTTGTTGTAAGTGTCACGGGTGGTATTGGCGAAAGCGTGGCCAACATCCGGATAGACGTAAATTTCAATTTCGTTGCGACCGGCGAAAGCAGCCTGCACCTGCTCAACAGCTGCCATGGGCACGAATTCATCGCCCGCCGCAAAATGGTAGACGACAGGACACTTGATGGACGGCACGAGGTCGATCGCTTGCTCAATACCAACACCGTAATACGACACGCCGCAATCAATATCAGCACCGGCGGCGGCCAGATGAACGAGTTTGCCGCCGAGGCAATAGCCCAGCGCCCCGATCCGACCCTTGCATGCGGGCAGTGCCCGAAGGGCCGCAACCGACGATGCCATGTCGTCAACGGCGCGCGCCTCATCAAAGCGGCCATAGAGGTCTAAAGCTTTTTTGAACCCGGCCTCGTCGTGGCCCAGTTCGACGCCCGGCTCAAGCCGCCAGAACATGTCCGGCGCCAGGACGACATAGCCCTCTTCCGCATAGTAGTCCGCGAGTTCGCGGATGTTCGCGTTGACACCGAAAATCTCTTGCAGCAACAGGATACCTGGGCCGCTGCCGACCTCTGGTGTTGCTACGTACGCCCGAAAACTCCCGCCATCAACGGCGGAAATGTCGATCCACGTCCCTGCCATACCAATTGCGCCCCGCCTCAAATTTTATCTGCGAGCGCAACCAGCGCCCACAGCCTCCCAAAAAAATATTTTACACCTGAAACCTTTGCTGGCCAGCCGCATCTTCATTTGGCTCCGTCCGGGCACGAACACAACGCAAATAGCCCGCATATTTCTTGCGGTTTGCGCACTCACGACACTGACATATAGTGCTGCCATTAATTTCCGTGTCTGCAACGTCAGACACGATCAGCCATCCAGGGAGACATCAGACCATGGCCAAGAAAAAAGCAGTTGTCGTCGGCGGGCTCGGCATGATCGGCCGCCACGTTATTTCCGCGCTTGAAGACGACGGCGGGTGGGACATCGTCACTTTGTCCCGGCGCAAGCCGGACTTCAAGACCAAGGCGAAGGCGATCCAGATCGACCTTTCCGATAAAAAGGAAGCGCAGGCCAAACTCGGCAAACTTACCGATACGACCCATATTTTCTACTCGGCACTCGCCGGTGGCATTGCGGCTGAGAACGTTGAGGGCAACGTCAATCTCGTCAAACATTCTGTCGGCGTCATTGCGCCGATTGCGCCAAAACTCCAGCGTGTGGTGCTGGCCCAAGGCGGTAAGTATTATGGTGTCCACCTTGGCCAACATAAAACGCCGTCGGTCGAGACGGATCCACGGCACCTGCCGCCGAATTTCTATTACGACCAGCAAGACGCGCTGGTACGCCTGCAGCGCGGCAAAAAGTGGAGCTACTCCCTGGTCCGCCCGGAAGTTGTCGTTGGTTTTGCTCAGGGTATTCCCCTCAACGGCGCTGCGATTGTCGCCGTCTACGCAACACTGTGCCGCGAAATGGGCGTGCCGTTGCACTTCCCCGGGCCGGAATCATCGTTCAATGCGTTCAATAAATACTCCAATGCCGACCTGCTGGGCCGCTCCATGTTGTGGATGGCTACGGAACCGAAATGCGCCAACGAGGCATTTAATGTCACCAATGACTCCATCCTTCGGTGGTGCAACATATGGCACAAGATTGCGGACTACTTCGGTTGTCAGAAAGGCGTGGTCATGCCGATGTCCCTGACCAATTTCATGGCCGATAAAGAACCCGTCTGGCAAAAAATCATGCGCAAACACAAGCTCACGGCGGACCTGTTTTCCGGCACGTCTTGGGAATTTGCTGACTGGAATTTCAATCGCACCTGGGACACGGTGCTGGAAGATGTGAAGCGGATTCAGTTTGGGTTCCACGAGGTGAAGGATTCCTGGGAGGACTTTAATGACGCCTTCGACAAGATGCGGAAAAACAAGGGCATCCCTGCACGTTAACGCGTGATGCAGGGCCACAGTATCGCTGACCATTGCAAACTGAGGAGATGATCCCGTGGCAACCGATTACGCACCAGGTATCGACCTCACTGGTCAGCTAGGCATTGTTACAGGCGCGGCCCAGGGTATCGGCCGCGCCTGTGCGCAGGCTCTAGCAGGCTATGGGGCGAGCATCGCGCTGGTGGACGTCAGCGCAGATGGGCTGGACGAAACCCGCGCATTGATCGAGGCAGCCGGCGGCAAAGCAGAGTGCCTCCCTCTCGACATTACCGACGAAGACGCCGTGTCATCAGGCTTTGCGGGCGTGGCCGAGCGCCACGGCCAATTGGACATGTTGGTCAATGCCGCCGGTGTCATCTGTGAAAACGTGCCGGCAGAAGAAGCCAAGATG
>JABJCZ010000345.1 GCA_018668475.1 Alphaproteobacteria bacterium
CGCTGTTTGCCAATGGTGATGGCGTTGAGCCTGACCAGGCGGCGGCGTTCGAGTGGTATCTGAAATCAGCTGAAGGCGGCAACGTTCAGGCCCAAGCCAATGTCGGGGCGTTTTACGCAATGGGCCAGGGCGTTGAGGAAGATATGACGGCTGCCGTGCGCTGGATACGCCGTGCTGGCCGCAATGGAGATGCCCACGCCCAATTCAATATGGCCGTGCTGTATTCCAAAGGGAACGGTGTTCGGCAGAGTGCAGCCAAGGCCGCTGAGTGGTACCGCAAGGCAGCAGAAGGCGGGCACTATCCGTCCCAGGGTCGCCTTGGCCATATGTATTATACGGGCGACGGTGTCGCCAAAGACCGGATAGAGGCTTTCCTCTGGCTATCTCTGGCCGGCCAGCACGGTATCGGCAGCGCGCTTACTGAGCTTGAGAATGTCGTTGAAGAGATGTCTTCGGAAGAGAAGGCCGCCGGCGCGCAACTTGTTGAAGTTTGGTTGGCCAAGACTCGCGGCGTCGCCGGGCCTTCCACTTTTTCGCCGGTGCCGGGCTAGGGCCTCACTGTTTCTGGCCCTGTTTCGCCTCGGGCGCCGTACATTCAAATGTGTCGATGAGGCCTGTTTTGTCGGCGATAGTGATTTCCAGGTGCAATTTTTTCAAATTGTCCCAGGGTGCACGCTCAGTCGGGCAGGCGGTGGTGGCCGTCATCTCGCCGGGCCGGGCCGCTTCGCCATGCCGTTGGCTAACGATTCCTGGCGCAAAATGCAGCGCAATGCGGATGGTCGACAAGTTATTGGCGGCTTCGATGCCGCCGAGTTCCCAGCCGGGCGGCAGATCGTGTGAGCGATAGTAGCTACGCAGGTCTGAGCGGCCCCGGTCATTCAGCTCCGATTCAGAATACTCGCGTTGATCCCCCGCGTGACCTTGCTGGCGGCCCAGTTCTTGCCGCGTTTCATAGAGCGCAACGGCCACCACCAGACCAAATACGATAAGGCCGTACACCAGCCATCGTCGTCGCGATGACCGGCTGCGTTGCTTTTTTGGTTTTGGCTTCTTGGTCACGTCGTCAATCCGTTCTTAGCACAGGGGGATGATCGGACCGGGTTCGTCGAGCGCGCGAAGCGTATTGCGGCAGAGCGGCCATTACGCCTGACTCATTTTCAGGCGCGATACCAACTCAACCATTAAATTGGCATCGAGGTTGGCGAACGCGAAGCGCAAGTAGCGTTGCTGGTCGGGGCCAAAGGCACTGCCAGGCAAGGCGAGAACGCCGATATCGACGGCAAGCCGGCGCGCCACGGCTGATGCGTCCATGTCCGAGAACGGGTGCCGCACATAGCCAAAAAATGCGCCGCTGGAGACAAGTTCATATCGCAGGTCATTGGCTTGAAAAGCGTCTTGCAGAGCCGTGCGTCGATCCTGCATTAGCTGGCGTTTCTCTGCCCGCCAAGGGCTTAGGGTTTCGAGTCCGTATAACGCCGCATGTTGGCCAATCTGTGGTGCACATATCGCCACGCAGTCCATCAGTTTGGATACCTCGGCCATTAATCGCGGCCCGCACGTAATGCTGCCAACCCTGTATCCTGTCAGGCTATACACCTTGGAAAAGCTGTAGAGATGGATGAAGGTATCTTCCCATTTATCGCGCTGAAACAGCGTATGGGGCGTGCCTGAGGCCGTCCGAAAATCCTTATAGGTCTCATCTGTGATCAGGGCGATGCCCTGCGCTTCAGCCAGGTCGTAAAAGGCGTTGAGGGTTGCTTCCGGGTATTCGGCGCCGGTCGGATTGTTGGGGGTGACAAGGACGACAGCCTTGGTTTTGCCGGTCACCAGACCAGCCGCCATCGCTGGGTCAGGCAGGCCGCCGGTTTGATCATCGAAAGGCAGGGGGACAACCGAGATACCCTGCATCGCCAGCCACATCTGATGATTAAAGTAATAGGGCAGGGGCAGGATGACCTCGTCGCCGGGTCCGGCAAGTGCGCTCATGGCGAGGCAGAAGGCCTGATTGCAGCCGGCCGTAATGGCAACATGCGAGCTAGTCAGGTCACCGCCATATTCGGCGTTAAGGTGAGTTGCAGTTGCCGCTCGCAAGGCTGGCATGCCCGGCACATCGGTATAAAACGACGTCTCATCGCGCATCACCAGATCAGCGAGATGGGTGCGAAGGCCCTCTGCCGGGGGATAATCCGGCACCGCGCGGGAGACATCGAGCAGCGGCAGGTCGATGTTTTTTTCGCGCTGGCCTGCCCATGTCTTCACTTCCGGTATGGGCGGTTCAGTAACTGGCAGAACCAATTCGTTCAGGCGATAGGGCATGAAAGATACCTGCGCAGAACCACAAGGCGACCCGGCCCGGGCGCAGACGTTACCGCCTGGCCCGAGCCCGTGTGCGTTAGCCCTTGTTGTAGTCCCAGGTGAGCCAGTCCTGCGGCGTGATGGTCACAATCGTCCGACCTTCAGCCATGACCGGCTCGGCATACTGATCAGCATCGTCCTTGCCCAGCGAGCCAGAGAGCACAGCGTGCGTCGCTTTGCGGATGAGGTCTTCATCCTGTGACAGCGTGGCGTTGCCCCGGCACATGATCGCCCAGGCACCGGCACCAATGCCCTCTTCCATGCGCGGATCCTCGTCGATGAGGATAGAGACCCGCGGGTCCTTGGCCAGATTCTTGAGATGGATACGGCCGGCGCCAAGGGTCAATTGAAACACCTCGCCCGTCCAGTGATACCAGATCGGCGTCAGGTGGATCATGCCGTCCGGGCGGTATGTTGCCATGCGCGCCAGCGCGCCGGCGCCCAGGCGTTCATCAATCTCCGCCTTGGAAAGCTTGTTTTCCTTGGTAGCCGTTGTTTTGGAACTCATGGTGTCTCCTCAGTGTCCGGGGTGTATGGGACTAGTGAAATGCTTATTGGGGGCGGAAGATAACAGATATTTCGGCCCGGCAAAGTTCCTTGCGAAGCGAGCGACTAGAGGGTTTCTTCGGCCACAACCCGCAATGCATCGGGCGATGCACCCGACAGCAGAAGCGAGTCAATTTTACCTTCCCTGGAAGCATCTTTCCACGCGCCGAGGCGGTCAGCAATTCGCTCGCGCGGGCCGACAAGGGCGACGCTGTCGACCAATTCATCCGGTACGATGGCTTCGGCTTCAGCCTTCTTGCCGGTCAGATAAAGTTGCTGGATCTTGATGGCGGCCTCTTCGTAGCCAAGTCGCTTGGCGTAATCGTTGTAGAAGTTCTTTCCCGGCGCTCCCATCCCGCCGATATAGAGCGCGAGAAAGCTCTTTACCGGCATGCGGCAGCGGTCAACGTCATCGCCCATCACAACGGGTACTATTGGAGCGATTTCGAAATTTTCGAGGCTCTTCGGGCCGTCTGCGTTGGCAAACCCCGCGGCAAGGTCGTCAGCCATCAAATCGAAGCGTTCGGGAGACATGAAGATGGGGAACGTGCCATCCGCTAATTCTGCCGACAAGCGAATGCCGGCGGGTGCGACTGCTGCGGTGAATATTTTCAGGTGGCTCTGTGCGTGCAAGATGCTCTTCAGCGGTTTGCCGAGGCCTGTTGCGTCTGGCCCATGATAGGGCAGTTGATAATGATGGCCTTCGTGTTCAACCGGTGCTTCGCGGGCGAGAATTTTGCGGATAATGGAAATGTACTCGCGGGTCCGGGTTAGCGGTTTGCCATAGGCCTCGCCATGCCATCCTTCGATGACCTGAGGACCGGACGGGCCAATGCCCAGAATAAAACGCCCACCAGACAAGGCTTGTAACGTCATCGCCGTCATCGCGGCGCACGCCGGTGTGCGCGCTGGCATCTGCATTATGCCGGTGCCGACGTTGATGGTGGTCGTTTGAGCCAGAATCCAGGCTGCGGGCGTCACCGCATCCGATCCATAGGCCTCCGACGACCATACGGAATCATAACCGAGTCTCTCGGCTTCAAGGATCATCCCCATATCGATGGAATATTTGGCGCCCGAATACCCGAGAAAAATGCCAAGACGCATGGTGAGGGTCCTCCTGTTGCCACCCGATCATGTATTATCCCTCATCCTGCAACTCGCGAACAGCGCCCAGTATCGGGCGTCAGTACCTGGAACGATAATGAGGGTGCGAGGCGCACCCGACTGGGAGTACCGGCAGATGGTGACATCCGCAGATGTGTTGAAGATAGCCGCGTTCAGCGATGGCAATAGTGGCGGCAACCCAGCCGGTGTGGTTATTGGCGATCATCTGCCCCGCCCGGAGGTCATGCAGGCAATAGCAACTGAAATCGGGTTTTCTGAAACCGCGTTCGCCGCGATTGGCGACCGTGAGGACAACTGGGTCGTCCGCTATTATTCCCCCGAGGTAGAGGTTCCGTTTTGTGGCCATGCGACCATCGCCCTCGGGGCTGCACTTGTGCTTCAGTTTGGGGATGGGTTGTTTCAGCTTAGTTTGAGCGGGGCCGATATATCGGTGGAAGGGGTACGCGAAGGTGACGTCATTTCTGCGACGCTGCAGTCTCCGTCGACCAGCAGCCAAAAGGCGGATGATGCGGTGGTGGCGACTGCACTCGAACTGTTCGGATACGGTGCCGATGATCTTGACGGCCGAATTCCGCCGGCAATTGCTAATGCCGGGGGCCACTTTCTGGTTTTGGCGCTCAAG
>JABJCZ010000346.1 GCA_018668475.1 Alphaproteobacteria bacterium
AATGACCTGACCATGTATACCCTTGCAGTGGACCGCGGCGATGAGCAGGTCGCCAATCTCTATGATCCCCTGCACCCGTCGGTGCTGCGACTGATCAAGTTTACAACGGATGCCGCGCGGAAAGCGGGTATTCCCGTCAACCTGTGCGGCGAAATGGCCGGAAACCCCAGGTATACGGCGCTTTTAACGGGGTTGGGGCTGCGTGACCTGTCCATGGCTTCACCCAATCTGCCACGCGTCAAACAACGCATCCTCAGCATGGATATCGTCGAAGCAGAGGTCCGCGCGCAACAGATAATGGAGCAGTCGGACCCCGGCGTTATTGCCGCGCTGATTGATGACTTTAATTCCCTCGATTAACCGGTGTCGGCCACTGGTTGTCGGGTTCGGGCAGGAGTGCTAAAACGCGCGGCTCGCACACGCTGAAACACCCGTCACATAGCGGGACAAATTTCTTAATAAATCAAACCAGCCAATCAGACTCAGGAGTTCGCCATGTCGGACAACAAGGATTACAAGGTCAAGGACATTTCTCTCGCCGAATGGGGCCGCAAGGAAATCGCCATCGCCGAGACCGAGATGCCGGGCCTGATGGCGCTCCGTGACGAATATGGTGACGAACAGCCACTGGCTGGCGCGCGCATTGTCGGGTGCCTGCACATGACCATTCAGACGGCCGTGCTGATCGAAACCCTGACCGCACTTGGCGCTGAAGTGCGCTGGTCGAGCTGCAATATCTTTTCCACGCAGGATCAGGCAGCTGCGGCTATCGCGGTTACCGGCGTTCCGGTTTTCGCCTGGAAGGGCGAGACGGAGGAAGAATACGAATGGTGTATCGCGCAGACCGTCAAAGGACCCGATGGTTGGGCGCCGAACATGATTCTCGACGACGGTGGTGACCTCAGCAAGATCATGCACGATGACTTCCCTGATTTGATGGCCGCCGTCAAAGGCATTTCAGAAGAAACGACAACCGGCGTGTTGCGTCTCTACGAAATGGAGAAAGCCAGTACCCTGGCGGTACCGGCAATCAACGTGAATGACTCCGTCACCAAATCCAAATTCGACAACCTTTATGGGTGTCGCGAGAGCCTCGTCGACGGCATCAAACGGGCAACCGACGTGATGCTAGCGGGCAAAGTCGCCGTTGTTTGTGGCTAT
The DNA here is from genome assembly GCA_018668475.1 of Alphaproteobacteria bacterium. GTDB lineage: Bacteria > Pseudomonadota > Alphaproteobacteria > UBA828 > UBA828 > JABJCZ01. Next base: position 1,162 of record JABJCZ010000346.1, read on the forward strand.
GGCGACGTCGGCAAGGGTTGTGCCGTCAGCCTGCGCGGACAGGGTGCGCGCGTGTTGGTGACCGAAATTGACCCGATCTGCGCGCTCCAGGCCGCAATGGAAGGGTATGAAGTTGTCACGATGGACCAAGCTGCGGCCCTCGGCGATGTTTTCGTTACGGCGACCGGTAACAAGGACGTCATTACCCTTGAACATATGCGGGAAATGAAAGACCGGGCGATCGTCTGCAATATCGGCCACTTTGATTCCGAAATTCAGATTGCCAGCCTGCAGAACCTCAAGTGGGACGAGGTCAAACCGCAGGTCGATGAGGTGGAATTTTCCGACGGCAAGCGGCTGATCGTTCTTGCCAAGGGCCGGCTGGTAAATTTGGGTTGCGCAACTGGCCACCCGAGCTTTGTGATGAGCACGTCGTTCTCAAACCAGGTGCTTGCCCAGATGGAGCTATGGAACAACCATGGCCGCTACGAGAACAAGGTCTACACGCTGCCGAAGCACCTTGATGAAAAAGTGGCTGCTTTGCACCTGAACAAGCTCGGCGTCAAATTGACCAAGCTATCCAAGGAGCAAAGCGAGTACCTCGGTATCCCGACCACGGGGCCATTCAAACCGGATCATTACCGCTACTAGGCGCCGCTACGAACTGAACCGCCCGCAAGGCGCCGGCGGCATCAGATCGAACGCACCAAACTGGAAGGGTGGGGCTTAGTCCCGCCCTTCTTTTTGGCGCGGATCGAGAAGCATTTTCTTTGCGATATACGCAAGACCTGCCATGGCGATCAGCGTCGCCAACATGATCAATAGCGGTAACCCAAGATCCCAGTGCATACGCCAACTCCTCTCGTCACAGCCCCTGCAAACGGGCCTGGATACAGTCTCGTTCATCCTCAACCATGACAAAGGCGGATCAACCCGCATTGATTCAGGTCAAAGCCGCCGGCTTGGGAGGTTCGCTCGCCTTGTTATGGACGGTCACAGGCCTTAAAATCGCCGCCACGGAGGCCCATGCGGTTCATTAAACGCGAATTGTTGAGGATTGCCGCGCCGATCATTCTGGCAGTGTGTGGTTGCACATTACCGAGTGCCGCGCGCGCCGACTGGGGTGCAGCGGAATCTGCGCTCACCGGCACCAGTGTGCTGGCGCTGGGCGGCGTATCCCTTGCACTTATCCTGATCCGACGCCTCCATCGCGGGCAAAAACAGGAGCTCACCCGTTCACTGCAGGATGCCGGCGAACATTCGGCGGCGGCGCGTGCGCT
>JABJCZ010000347.1 GCA_018668475.1 Alphaproteobacteria bacterium
AAAGTTGCGGTGGTTACAGGTGCTGGCAGTGGCATGGGAGAAGGTGTCGCACGGGCCTTTGCGAGTGAGGGCGCGGGAGTGGGCGTTCTGGATCGCAACCTTGCGGGCGCCCAACGGGTTGCCGATGATATCGTTAGTGCTGGCGGGAAGGCCGTGGCAGTTGAGGCCGATGTCGGCGATGAAGTCAGCGTGCCGAAAGCCTTTGCTGACATTGTCAGTGCGCTCGGGGATGTCGATATTCTGGTCAACAATGCTGGCATTGACACCACCAGCCCGCTTACCGAAATGCCACTGGAAATGTGGGACGATATGATGCGGGTCAATCTGCGCTCCATGTTCCTCTGTACGCGTGAAGTGGTCGCCGGCATGCAGGCGAAAAAATGGGGCCGCATTATCAATTTCTCGTCGCAGCTCGCCCATAAGGGTGCGCCGACGATGGTGCATTATTGTGCGTCCAAGGGTGGGGTTCTGGCATTTACCAAATCTTTGGCTTATGAGCTCATCGGCGATGGCATTACCGTCAACTCGATTTGCCCCGGTCCTATTGATACGCCGCTCTATATGGGTATTCCGGAAGATTGGCGGCGCGCGAAAGAAGCGTCCATGCCTATTGGTCGCCCGGGCCGGGTGGAAGAGGTCGTGCCGACAGTATTGTTGCTAGCCTCTGAAGCAGGGTCGAATTACGTAGGCGCGTCGATGAACATGAACGGCGGCGACGTTATGGTATGATCACGCGCAATTTGGTGCGTGGGAGAGTGCGATGACAGCGGAATACAGGGTTTTTTGGCAACCGGGTTGCTCCAGCTGCCTGCGCGCGAAGGAATTTCTGACCAAAAACGGCATCGCCTTTCAGTCGATTAATGTGCGCGTAGAGACCGAAGCGATGGACGAGCTTGCCCGTTGGGGTGTGCGGTCCATTCCGGTGGTGGCGCGCGGGGACGCATTCGTGCTGGGCCAGGATCTCGATGAACTCGCAGCGTTCGTCGGCATTACCCTGGACCGCGTGCATCTTGCACCCGCCGAACTTGTCGCTCGCATCAATGCGCTGTTGTTAACTGCGGGGCGTCATGTGGTGCAGTTACCTCAGGAGGACCTGGCTACGCCTCTTCCGGGCAGGGACCGGACCCTGCTGGACCTTGCATTCCACGTTGGCATGATTCCGTGGGCGTTTTTGGTGGCCGCGCGGGGCGAGACGCTGGTGTTTGAGTTTTTTGATCGTCGGGCGCCGGCGGACAAACAAACGCCGAACGCTGTGCGCGGTTTTCTCGACGGGGTCCGGGATGACGTTGCCACATGGTGGGCGGCATCAGGCGACCAGATGCCAGAGACCGTCAGCACCTACTACGGTGAGCAGCCGACAAAGAATGTATTGGAGCGTACGGCCTGGCACGCGGCGCAGCATTGTCGCCAGTTGCAGGCGGTTCTTGAGCAGCGCGGTATTGCGCCCGATGGGCCACTTGGGGACGCAGAGCTAGCCGGGTTGCCGCTACCTGATGAAATTTATGACGACGAAGTCGGTCTTACTGCAACGGGCGACTGAATCGGTTCCCGAAGTGACCGGTAATCGAGCCGGTCAGGCCTGATGAAGGACGTAATCGGCGACGAAAGGGTTGGTCTTGCGTTCCTGACCGAAGGTGGACAGGTCGCCATGGCCGGGGATGAACGTCACATCATCGCCTAGCGGCCAAAGCTTTCCGGTAATTGACTGCACCAGGGTTGCCATATCGCCACGCGGAAAGTCGGAGCGCCCGATTGAGCCCTGAAACAGCACATCTCCGACAACGGCCAGTCCAGCATCAACATGATGAAACACAACGTGGCCCGGCGTGTGGCCAGGGCAGTGATATACGTCGAATTTGGTTTCACCCAGGGTCACGCTGTCACCGTCATCGAGCCAGCGTGACGGCGTGAATGCACGGGCATCAGGCATGCCGTACTGCTGCCCGGCAGCTTCTATCTGGTCAATCCAGAACTGATCTTCCTTGTGTGGCCCGACAATTGGTACGTCCAGCTCCTCAGCTAGCGCGGCCACAGCGCCGGCGTGATCAACGTGGGCATGGGTCACGAGAATTTTCTCGATCTTGAGGTTCTGTGCTTGGATGTTCTCGAGGATGAGGTCCATATCCCCACCCGGGTCAACAACAGCGGCCTGCATGGTTTTGGTACACCACAGCAGCGAGCAGTTTTGTTGAAGTGGCGTGACAGGAATAATGGCCGCGCCGAGCGGAAGTTCGGTCATGGATGGGTGAGCCTTGCGCGGTGAAAGAGGAGGCCGGGATCATGCCGTCTTCGCCGGCCTCGCGCAACGGTGCTCCAGCTTACCGACTAGCTGCGCCGGGCGGCTTGACGAATATTGAT
>JABJCZ010000348.1 GCA_018668475.1 Alphaproteobacteria bacterium
CGATCACCACCGAAATAACCATCAGCCGCATCGCTCCCCCTTCCTGCCCAGGCACCTCGATCAACGTATAGAGAGCCAGTGGCAGGGTACGAGTTTCTCCGGGAATGTTGGAGGCGAAGGTTATGGTCGCCCCGAACTCGCCCAGGCAGCGCGCGAACGCGAGCACGACACCTGCCAGCACACCGGGCCAGATCAACGGCAGGGAGATGGTGAAAAACGTCCACACGGGACCGGCACCAAGAGTGCGGGCCGCCTGCTCAAGACCCGGATCCAGAGCGTCAATGGAGAGCCGGATCGCCCTTACCATCAGCGGAAATGACACGACGGCGGCGGCCAGCGAGGCACCTTCCCAGGTGAACACCAGGGTAATGCCGAACCAGCTGTCGAGCCACACGCCAATGGGCCCGGTGCGACCGAACAGCAACAGCAGAATGTACCCGATGGCAACGGGCGGAATGACGAGAGGCGTGTGGACAATGGCATCAACCAGGCTGCGGCCGGGAAACGACGCCCGCGCCAGCAACCACGCCACAGCCACCGCCAGTGGCAGGCTAACGAGCACAGCCCAGAACGCGACCCGCAAACTGAGAGCAATGGCCTCCCATTCCAATGGACTGAGCATGTTTAACCGCCCTCCGCCACTCGAGGCGCAGAAAACCCGTGAACCGCAAAAATAGCCGCCCCCTCTGGCCCCGCAAGGAAGGCCAGAAGCTCGGCTGCAGCAGGCGGCGCTCCTGAGACCAGTGCCGCCGGATAGACAATTGGCGCGTGGCTATCATTTGGCAAATGTCCGACAATACGAACCTGGGCGCTCGCGCGCGCGTCGGTCACGTAGACAATACCGAGGGGCACCTCGCCGCGCTCAACCAGAGCCAGCGCAGCCCGAACATTGGCCGCCGGCGCAATGCGCGATGCCAGCGCCTCCCATTCACCAAGGGCCTGTAAAGCAGCCTTTGCATAAACGCCTGCCGGCACAAAATCCGGATCGCCCATGGCAAGCCGCCCGTCACCAACCATTGCAGCGAGCACTGGCGCGCCGGAGAAATTCATCGGACCAGCAGTCGATGCGGTAGGCACAATCAGCACCAGCGCGTTGCCAATCAGATCACGGCGGCTGCCAGCGATCACGCGGCCGGTTGCGACCAGCCAGTCCATCCACGCACGATTAGCAGAAATATAAAGATGCGCCGGCGCGCCAGCGGCGATCTGTCGAGCCAGCCGGGACGAGCCGGCGAATACCGTTGTAACCGGGCCGCCACCGGCCGCCGACCAGGCCGCCGCAGCCTCTTCGACCGCACCGATCATGCTGGAAGCGGCAAAAACGGTGACGCCGTCGCCGGCGCGCACAGCGGCGTTTATGGGCAGAATAGCGGCTCCCAAGAGCAGACCGCTCAATCCAAGCGCGCGCAAAAGAGACTGTAACCTCTTGATAACCAAGAAAAAGGGCCCTCCTTCGATGCGTGCAAAGGCAATGCTCGCCATTCACAAGCGTTCGCGCTATATAACGCCAGCCGTCACCGTGGAGAGAGCGCCCCCGCACCTCCGCTGACTGCCCAGACCCTTCGCCCGGTATCCCGGCCAATGCCCTCCGGCATTATGTGGCGGCACGCAGGTTTCGCGCGCTGGCAAAGTTCTGGCGATCATAAGCAGACCCTCCGATGGCCGCAAGCCACCGGATAGGACGACGCCCCAACAACAGACGAATTCGGCAGCATCATGAACTTACGCAACATCGCCATCATCGCCCACGTTGACCACGGCAAGACGACGCTGGTCGACAGCATGCTGCTGCAGAGCGGTACCGTTCGCGCCAACTCCCGGGTGGTCGAGCGGGCGATGGATTCCGGAGACCTGGAACGCGAGCGCGGCATTACCATTCTGTCCAAGTGCACGTCCGTCGAGCGGGGGGATACCCGGATCAATATCGTTGATACTCCCGGGCATGCCGACTTCGGCGGCGAAGTGGAACGCATTCTCAGTATGGTCGATGGCGTTGTGGTGCTGGTGGACGCTGCCGAAGGCCCGATGCCGCAAACCAAATTTGTCGTGGGCAAAGCGCTTGGCCTTGGTCTGCGGCCGATTGTGGTCGTCAACAAGATCGACCGGCCGGATGCCCGCGCCACCGAAGTGCTGAACGAGGTGTTTGATCTGTTCGACGCCATTGGCGCCACCGATGAGCAACTCGATTTTCCAACCCTTTATGCCAGCGGCCGCGACGGATGGGCCTCGGAAGACCCTGACGTTCATGGCGACAACCTTGACCCCTTATTCAAGGTCATTATCGATCACGTCCCGGCACCGGATGCCGACGCTGCCGGCAGTTTTCGTATTCTGACCACGATGCAGGAAAGCGATCCCTATTTGGGGCGTATTCTCACCGGACGCATTCATTCTGGCAGCGTGAGTGAGGGTGATCGACTGATCGCACTCGACCTTGATGGCACGCAGGTCGAAGAAGCGCGGGTGATGAAACTGCTCATCTTCAACGGCCTTAAACGCGTGCCGGTCAAAACTGCCAGCGCCGGTGATATTGTTGCCATCGCCGGTTTCAACAAAGCGACCGTCGCCAATACACTGGCCTCGCCCGGTGTCACCGAAGTGATCGCGGCACAGCCCATCGATCCGCCGACAATTTCGGTCGTCGTGATGATCAACGATTCACCGCTGGCTGGCACCGAAGGGGCACATGTCACGTCGCGGGTTATCCGCGCGCGGCTGTTGCGCGAGGCCGAGGGCAATGTGGCGCTGCGTGTTTCCGACACAGGCGAAAAGAATTCGTTCGAGGTTGCCGGGCGCGGCGAACTGCAACTGGGCGTGCTGTTCGAAACCATGCGCCGTGAGGGTTTTGAATTTTCCGTCAGCCGCCCCGTCGTAATCGAACGGAATGACCCTGAGACCGGCGAACGGCAGGAACCCGTCGAGGAAGTCGTCGTTGATGTTGACGATGAGTTTGTCGGCGCGGTCGTTGAGGCTCTGGGCCAGCGACGCGCTGAGCTGACCGACATGCGACCGTCCGGTGGCGGCAAGACCCGCGTCACGTTTCTCGCACCTGCGCGTGGCTTGATCGGGTATCACGGAGAGTTTTTGACCACGACGCGGGGCACGGGCGTGATGTATCGCGTGTTCCACAGCTATGCGGCACACCGTGGCGCCATCGCCGGCCGCCGCACCGGCGTGCTCATTGCCAATTCTCAAGGCCCCGCCGTCGCCTTTGCGCTATGGAACCTTGAGGACCGAGGCTCAATGTTCGTCTCACCGGGTGACCGCGTATACGAGGGCATGGTGATCGGCGAGCACGTGCGCGAAAACGATCTCATCGTTAACCCGTTGAAAGCCAAGCAGCTGACCAACATCCGCGCCTCCGGTAAGGACGACGCCGTGCGCTTGACCACACCGAAAATCCTCGGCCTGGAAGAAGCCATCGCCTATATCGCCAATGACGAACTGGTTGAGGTTACGCCGTCATCTGTGCGCATGAGAAAGCGCATGCTCGACCCGCATGACCGTAAAAAAGCAGCTCGCGCCGAAGCCAGCTAGGCCGCCAAACGCCGCCTAGAGAGATCGCAGGAACGCCACAAGGGCGGCGCGATCGTTTGCCGAATATGTGCGGAATGCCTCGCGCGCGGCTTCAGCTTCGCCGCCGTGCCACAGCACCGCTTCGGCCAGCCCCCGGGCGCGGCCGTCGTGCAAAAACAGGTTGTGGCCGTTGACCCGCTGCACA
>JABJCZ010000463.1 GCA_018668475.1 Alphaproteobacteria bacterium
GAACTTCATTGATGCTAGTGTCTGACATCCCGTTCACTTAGCCGGTATCGTCATGAATAACCTAACAAATTGTTCTGCCCCCACCTCGCAAAAAATAACCCGCGAGGATGGAAAGACTATCGCCTACCACTTCACTCCTGGCAAGTCCCCGGGCGTGGTGTTTCTAACGGGTTTTGTCTCAGATATGAACGGTGACAAGGCTTTGTGCCTGGAAGAATTTTGCCAAAATCGGGGCCAAGCTTTTTTACGGTTCGATTACACCGGCCATGGAGAAAGCTCAGAAGAGTTTCTTGAGGGTTGCATCGGCGACTGGGCAGGCGACACAATCTACGCCTTAGATCTGCTAACCAAAGGTCCGCAAATTTTAATTGGTTCCTCCATGGGGGGATGGATCATGCTGCTCACAGCCTTAGCTCGGCCTGAACGAATTGCGGGACTGGTCGGCATTGCTGCCGCCCCTGACTTTACCGAGGACCTAATGTGGGCAGATTTTACCCCTGAACAGAAAGAGGCGCTAGAACAAGATGGCCGGGTCGCCATTGGTAACGACTATGACGATGGAGAAGACTACATCATTACGCAAAAACTAATTGAGGACGGACGAAAAAATCTTTTATTGCGCAGCGAAATAGCCCTCGATTGTCCCGTTCGTTTAATCCATGGATTGCAAGACAAGGACGTTCCCTGGACGACCAGTCAGAAAATTTCTGAACGCCTTCGAAGCACCGACGTCGAAACCACTTTTGTTAAAAACGGCGATCACAGATTGTCCGAACCCCAAGACCTCGACCGACTTCGCGCAACGTTGAGGGGGCTATTGAAGACCGTGGAAGACTCTTAAGAGGTCTCAGCTTTAAGAACAGCTGCGAGACCTTGGCGAAAGTTGGGGTATGCTAGTCGAACGGATAGTTCTTTTTTTATCAAGGTGTTATCAACCCGGCGATTGTCTCGCCAAAAACTGAGTGCCATCGGCGACATTGTTTTTGCTGCCTCTTCAAAAGCCACCTTGGGCGGCGTTTCGGCTCCTAACAAATCGCAGGCATACGCCACAACGTCAGCTGGCGATGCCGGGTCATCATCACAGACATTATAGACAGCCCCCCGTCGGGGCCGGTCAATTGACGCCCTAAGCACCGTCGCGATGTCGTCAACATGAATGCGTGAAAATAGCTGACCCGGCTTATTCGTCCGAGCCGCACTTCCTGCCCGGACCCGGTCCAAGGGACTGCGTCCTGGCCCGTAAATTCCAGCCAGCCTAAAAATATGGACAGGGACATCGTTGTCCCGCCAAAGGTTTAACCAGGATTCTTCCGCATTTACCCGATTACGACTTCTATCTGATGAGGGGTTTAAGGGCGCATCTTCATCGACCCTTTCGCCGCCCGTATCGCCGTAAACACCTGTTGTTGAAAGATAGCCCAGCCAAGTCAAATTCGGCAGCTGCGCGATTTCTGCCGCCAGATTATCAGCGACAGGGCAACCTTCCCCATCTGGCGGCACGGAAACCAAAAGATGCGTGACATCTTCCAGTACCCAAGGCTTTGTTAACGGTGTGGTGCGATCAAACGGATAGAGTTTAAAGCCGTCTTCGGTCGATTGTTCTGAGCCATCTAATCCACGGTGTGTCCCAGAAACCCGCCATCCCTGGGCCGAACACGCCCGAGCAAAGACCCCAGCGCTATAGCCCAATCCAAAACAGAACAGGTGGGATGTCTCGTTCGTCACTTAAATTCTCTCCGTCAAAGGCACCTGACTTTATCCGTCCGGGTATGCTACAGACAAGGTTATGACCCGATACCGATTTTCTATCCTCACCATCTTGCTCGTTATTCTGAGCTTGCACGCCACCATCAGCATATCGGCCCCTAGGCGTGATCCGGTCAATGCGCGTAAATATGCCCAGTGTATGGACTTGGCACGGAAAGACCCGGATGCCGCTTTTGACTGGGCTATGGATTGGCGCGATATGGGCGGTGACGAAGCCGCCCGACATTGTATTGGCGTCGCGCTGATCGGTCTAAAACTCTACAAAGAAGCCGGAAACCGCCTGGAAGCCCTGGCCCAGGAAATGCAGAGCGATAAAACGGTGCAGGCTGGAATTTTAGCCCAGGCCGCCCAAGCGTGGCATCTAGACCGCAAACCTGCTCGGGCCATTGCCCTTATGAATGCCGCCTTAAAACTTTCTCCTGGCAACCCAGATCTGTTAGTTGATAGATCTACGATGCATGCCGGTCGGGGCGACTATATAACGGCTCTCGCTGACTTAAATATCGTCTTGGCCAAGGATCCAACTCGAATTGACGCGCTGATTTTCCGCGCCACCGCGCTGCGATTTACTGATAAGTTAGAGCAGGCTGAAACTGCCATCGTCAGCGCCTTGGCCTTAGATGAAAACAATCCCGACGGACTTCTTGAACGCGGCATCATCCGTCGTCTAAAAGGGGACAAAGATGGAGCACGGCGGGACTGGCTGAGCATTCTAACCCACGTCCCAAATTCCACCGCTGCCGATGCCGCCCAAGCCAATCTTGAAAAAATGGATTTGAATTCTGAGTCGTCATACAAAAACGAAAAGAAAGGTCACTAGTGGCAGACGACCTACAACAAAGATTGAGTATCGATCGACAGATGTTGACCATCGAACAAGCCATAGAATTTGGTGTTCGAAAACTTTCATCCGGAAACGTTCAAAAAGCTGAGGCCGTTTTCCAAC
>JABJCZ010000349.1 GCA_018668475.1 Alphaproteobacteria bacterium
AAACGGTGGCAGCCGAAACGGTGTCGAGAAGCGCTGCGACGGCACAACCTGAAATATGTCGCCGGCGAGAATGTATTTTTTGGCGGCCTCGACCATCTCGTAATATTCTTCACGGGTCGTATTGGAGACCGGCTCAAGTGCCTCCATGTCCGCGTCGCCGGATTCCGCCGGCATACGCAAAGAGCGTTCGAGGTCTGCCACCGTATCTGCCAATCGTTCCGCTGCCTGGGCATAGGCGGCACGCGCATTCATGCCAGGCTCGGGCCGCGCAGGTGTCACAACCGTGATGGTATCCTGCACTGCATCAAAAATTGCCATGATGGTCGGGCGGATCAGTAATGCCTCAGGCACACCCAGCGTGTCCCGGTTTGTGCTCGGCAGCCGCTCCATCAAGCGCACCATGTCGTAACCCAAATAACCGACCAGACCGGCTGCCATGGGTGGCAGGTCTTCGGGCAAATCAATATGGGTCTCGGCAATCAGTGCCCGCATTGAGTCCAGCGGGGGCTCATCGCACACCTCAAACGCGCCTTCATCGTATCGCGCGGCGCGGTTTATTTCCGCCACGCCATCAACGCAACGCCAGATCAGGTCAGGCTTGAGCCCGATAACGGAATAGCGTCCGCGAACCGCTCCACCCTCAACCGACTCCAGCAAAAACCCGTTAGGGCGGCCTTCTGCAAGTTTGAGAAATGCGGAGACCGGAGTTTCAAGATCTGCGACCAGTGGGCTCCACAATACCTGTGGCTGCCCGGCGTCATACGCTTTCGCGAAAGCCTCAAATTCCGGCAGTACCTTCATTGGACTGATGGAGACGCAAATACCGCTTCAAAGGTAGGTCCGTTGACCGATATCTCGTGGCGGGACTGAAGCGCTGCGCGGAACATCAACAGCATGTCGGATTGCCGAACTTCAGCGAGGCCCGGCGCGATTTCCTGGCTTTCGCTTTTGATCTCATCAGCGGCGGCTTCATGTTTGTCTGTCACGACAGCCACAACATATCCGGCCTCGGTCGCACCGATCACCGGTTCTCCACTCTCCGGGTCGGCTTCAAAGACCCCGTGCAGAATCTCCGGCGACAGGAGCGTGTCCTCGGTGTCGTCAATTCGCAGCATGGCGAAGTAGGCGTCCGTGACATAGCCGTGGCCCAGTGCAGCAGCAGCTAGCGGGAGACCATCTCTGATTTCATCGGCGAGGGCTTCAGCGGCGAGGCGCGCGCCGTCGTCGACGGTCTCACTGCGCCAACCTTCGATGACCTGCTCACGAATATTCGCCAGAGGTTGGACGGTTTGCTCTTCGACGACATCAACCCGCACGATGAAATAAGTTCCGGCCTCGGTTTCGCGCAGATCGGAAACCTCGCCTTCCAGCGTCTCGAATGCTGCCTGAAGCACCTTTTCCGCAGAAACCAGATCGGTCAGAGATTTCTCCCCATCTTTGCCTCGGCCTGCGCCATCCACGGCAGCAATCGTTATCGGGGCCACACCAACCGCGTCGGCGGCATCCTCCAGCGAACCATCACCAGCAAGCGTGTCTTCAATCACGCCGGCAAGCCCGTAGAGACTATCAATAGCAATATCGGCGGTCATATCGGCCAGCAGGGCCGGGCGCACCTCTTCGAACGGCGGGGCGCCCCCAGGTTTCACCTCTTCAACCTTGAACACATGCCAGCCAAATGCTGTTTTGACCGGCTCGCTGACGGCACCTTCAGGCGTTGCAAACAGAACTTCCGCAGCCTCAGCCGGCACGCCATTTTTGGTCACGTCGTCAAACTGCGATACCAGGGCGCCGGCCTCGGCCGCCTCGCTAGACGCAGCATCAAAATCCTGGCCACCGGCCACATTGCTTATCAGGCCCAGAATCACAGTTTCGTCGGTCGACAATACCTGCACGACTGAGCGGCGCTCAGGCTGCTCGAATTCAGCAATCCTGTCTTCGTATTCCGCGTAAATGTCGTCATCGCTAAGCTCGATTTCGCCGGCTACCGTGTCAGCAGTCAGCTCCAGCAACGTGAGTTGCCTGAATTCAGGCGCAGTAAACAACTCCGGATTGGCGTCGTAATAGGCCTGAACGGCGGTTTCATCCGGCTCAACATTTGCGACATCGCCGGAGCTGACCAGAGCGACCACCATGTCGCGGCGCTCCCGATTGCGCCGGGCGAGAGTGGTCGCCAGCACATCCGGTGCAGGTCCGATGCCCGCCACCGCATCCACCACCTGCTGACGCAGGATCGCGACCCGCACGCCGCTCTCAAAACTCTCAAGTGATTGGCCGCTCCGATTCAGCGCAGTTTCATACCGAATGCGGTCGAACGTACCGTTCACCAACAACCCCGGGTTTTCCGAAACGATCCGTTTCGCGAGAATCGTGTCCGGCACCGCGAGCCCTTGTGAGCGTGCTTCCTCTGCCACCAGCGCCTGATCCACCAACTGACCAAGAATTTGCTGCGGGATCCCCATTTGCACCGCCTGTTCGCTGGTTACTTCTGAAAAGCGGGCGCGCAGACGCTGGAGCTCACCCTGAAACTCGTTGGCCAGAGTCTGCGCGGCAATTTCGGTCTCACCAACTGTCGCGACAACGCCAGGAGAACCAGCCCGAAATACGTCGCTGATACCCCAGACACCAAAACTGAGCGCCAATATGATGATGACGACTTTGCTCGCCCAAGTCTGCGCCATTCCGCGAATGGATTTGAGCATCTTCTCCGAACCGCCTTTTATCACTTTAGAATCCGGCTTTCGATGGGCACCGAAAGCGCGCCGGATCATAATGTGTGGCGGGGACCATCGGCAACCGCCATCTATACGCACTCGACATTGCTCGGGAACGCGTGAGCCGGCTGGAATTAGCCCGCCCCGTATGTTACATCGCGGGCCAACGCCCGGCCCGGGCGCCTTTGGCAATATGAAGGCCAGGATTTATGCCTGCTAAAATGCCGCGGCCATTCATCGCCGCAAACTGGAAAATGAACGG
>JABJCZ010000350.1 GCA_018668475.1 Alphaproteobacteria bacterium
CCGGCCTATTTTGTCGGCGGGCGCATGACGCTCGATGTGGAGGCGGCCCGGCTGGTCATCGATAAACTGGCCGGACAGCTTGGCAAATCAGCTGAGGAAGCTGCGGCAGATGTGGTCACTGTTGCCAACGAACTGATGATCAAAGCGATCCACGAAATTACCGTTAGCGAAGGGCTAAACCCGCGTGAGAGTGTGATCGTTGCCGGCGGTGGCGCGGCGGGTCTGAACATCATGCCAATTGCCAGCGAGCTAGGGTGCGAGACTGTGGTGTTGCCCAAGTTGGCCAGCGCGCTTTCGGCCTGCGGCATGCAATTCTCGGACATCATAAGCGAGGAGACGCTGAGCCGGGTGACGCTGTCGGGCCGGTTTGATTTTGACGGGGTCAATGCGGCATTGACGCAGATCGACGAGGACCTTGAGCGGTTTCGCGCTGAACTGCCGGGCGGCGGCGCAAACTATCGCAAGGAGTTTTTTGTCGAGGCCCGCTACCAGTCGCAGGTTTGGGAGCTTGATACCCCGCTAACGGTTGATCGTTTCCGTGATGAAAAGGACGTTGCAACACTGGTTGAAGCCTTTCACGCAGTGCATGACCGGGTCTATGCCGTGCGGGATGAGGGCAGCCAAGTTGAATGCGTGAACTGGAAAGGGCGCCTGGCCGTGCAACTGGGCCAGGCGTTGACGCCCGAGGTGGGGGCCGCCTGTACGCCCTATATGCCCACTGCGCAAACGACCCGGGGAGCCTATTTCGCCGGGAACGGCAGTATGGCGACGCCGGTCTTCCGGGGTGATGATCTGGCCCCCGGCGCGGCCATTGATGGCCCGGCGATTATCGAAGAGCCGACGACGACCATCGTGGTCTATCCGGGCATGTCCGCGACGGTCAGTCCGGCGGGCAACTATGTTCTGAAAAGCGCCTGAGTGCGGAGGATTGAATGATGGCAAATGTTGAAAAACCGGTCGCGCTTGATCCCGTTCTGACAACCGTCATGGCCAATCGGCTGGATGGCATTGTTCGGGAAATGACCAACACGTTGCTAAAGGCCGCTCGCTCGGCGGTGATCTCCAGTGCGCGGGATTTTTCCTGCTGCATCGTGACGGGTGACAGCCGGCTGCTGGCAGCGGCGGAAGGATTGCCGGTACATATTTTCGGCTGTCATTTGCAGTCGGAGCGCTTGAACAAGTATCACGCGGGCGATATGCGCGAGGGCGATGCATACCTTGATAACGACCCCTATGGCGGCAACACCCACGCGGCAGATCATACGTTCATGGTGCCGGTTTTCTTCGAGGGCGAGCACTTGTTTACGGCCTGTACCAAGGCGCATATGGCTGACATCGGCAACAGCATACCGTCCAGCTATTACGCAGCCGCGCTTGACCAGTATACTGAGGGCGCGTTGATCTTTCCTGGCGTTCGGGTCCAACGAGATTACAAGAATGTCGGGGATATCGTGCGCATGTGTCGCTCGCGCATTCGGGTGCCGGACCAGTGGTATGGGGATTTTTTGGCGGGCCTGGGCTCGGCGCGAATTGCCGAACGACGCCTGAAAACTTTTTGCGAGAAATACGGCAAGGATACGGTAAAGCGATTTATTGAAGACTGGATGGACTATTCCGAGCGGCGCATGGAGAGCTCGATCAAGGAATTGCCGAAAACCCGCCTCGTCAATACCGGCCAATCCGATCCGCTCGAGGGCATATTGCCCGATGGCTTGAAGCTGAAAGTGGTGATCGACGTCGACCCTGATGAGGCGATGATCAATGTTGATCTGTCCGATAACCCGCCGAGCGTTGATTGTGGGCTAAACACGTCAGAGGCCTCGGCGACCAGCGCGGTGATGGGGGCTATTTTCAACAGCCTGGACAGTGACATTCCACGCAACGCCGGTTCGTTCCGTCGCACGTCGTTCAAGTTTGCGGATGACAGCGTGGTCGGCGCACCCAAATTCCCCCACAGCTGTTCCATGTCGACCACCAATGTGGCGGAACGGCTCGTCAATATTACCCAGAGTGCGTTCGCCCAGATTGGTGAAGGCCACGGTCTGGCGCAAGGTGGCACCGGGCTTGGCGCAGGCATGGCGGTGCTGTCTGGCAAGGATCATCGCCACGAGGACTCGGCTTACGTGAACCGCATGATGCTGTCTACCAATGGCGGGCCGGCGGGGCCAGAGGCAGATGGTTGGGTCAATTACGCTATTCCTGTCATCGCAGGGCTGATGTATCGCGACAGTGTTGAAGTGGATGAACTCAAACATCCGATCCGGGTCGAGCAGTTGCGTCTCGTCCCGGATTCAGCGGGTGCGGGCCGCCATCGCGGTGCACCGGCGCAGGAAGTCACCTATACCCCGCTTGAAAACGATGTGAGGGTGATCATTCCCTGTGATGGGCAGTTTGCGCCGCCGCGGGGCGTGCAGGGCGGCGCAGATGGCACGCCCGGCACCACCCATTTGACCAGCGCCAATGGCGACGAAACCAAGCTCCCAAATCTCGTCAACATGGCGATCCACAAGGGGCAAAGCATGCGGGGGCGTGATTCGAGCGGTGGGGGCTATGGCGACCCGATTACCCGAGAGCCAGCCAGCGTCCTGCGTGATGTGCTGGAGGGCTGGGAAGGCCGAGCGAAGGCTGAGACAGTTTATGGTGTGATTTTCACCGGCGAAATCGACGATGAGTCGTTAGCGGTTGATGCCTCGGCGACGCAGACATGCCGTCGCGAAATAGAAGCGGCCCGAGCGGGCTAGAACCAGGGAGAGAGTTTGTGGGAGAGCGGCTGAAGGACAAGATCGCGTTGGTGACCGGCGCGGCATCGGGGATTGGCAAAGGAACCGCCTTGCGCTTTGCAGAAGAAGGCGCGGCGGTGGCTTGCGCAGATCTCAATAGTGCTGGTGCGGAAGCGGTGGCGGCGGAAATTACTGGATCTGGCGGGCGCGCGATCGGCATTGGCGCGGACGTGACAAATCAAGCCGACGTAGAGCGGATGATCAGCGCCACCCGGGACGCGTTCGGCGACCTCAATGTGGTGGTCAATAACGCTGGAATCACCATTGTCGGCAGTGTTGAGAATCTCAGTGAAGCCGAATGGGACAAGGAACTCGATATCAATGTGAAGAGCATCTACCGGGTCTCTAAAACCGTCTGGCCGATTCTGCGGGAGCGGGGCGGTGGGGTCATTCTCAACACGGCTTCAATTGCGGGGCAGATCGGCATTGGCCATGACGCCGCCTACTGTGCCTCAAAGGCCGCCGTGATCATGCTCACCCGATGCATGGCGGCAGACGGCGCCGCGGATCGCATCCGGGTCAACAGCGTCTGCCCTGGCTTTATTGCAACGCCGATGATCGACGGGTTTTTCAATGATCAAGATGATCCGGAGGCTTCACGGGCGGCCGCCACCAAACTGCATCCGCTCGGGCGCCTTGGCACGCCGCGCGATATTGCTGGCGGCTTTGTTTACCTCGCGTCGGATGATGCGGAATGGGTGACCGGCACGGCACTCACAATCGACGGCGGATTAATGGCGGCTATACCGTCCGGCTGAACCAGACGGCCGGCGTCACCTAAAGTTCGATGCCGGGCTCAGCGGCGGTCCACCCGCCGTCAACAGCCAAGGTCTGACCGGTCATCAGGGAGGCGAGGCCGGAGCACAGGAAGGCAGCCACATTGGCGATATCTTCCGGCATGCCGACGCGTCCCAGCGGAATACGTTTCTTTGCAAATTCGCTAACCGCAGGAATATCCAGCATCGGTGCTGCCATCGGTGTGTAAATGAACGTTGGCGCGATGCAGTTGACGTTGATGTTGTGGATGCCCCAGTCGGCTGCGAGGCTGCGGGTCAACACCACGACGCCACCCTTGCTGGCGCTGTAAATCGCCTGTGACGGCAATGAAATCAGTGCAGCCTGGGATGAAATATTGACGACCTTGCCGGATCGTTTGGCAATCATATACGGGGCGGCTGCCTTGGCGCAGATGAACGAGCCCTTGAGGTTGACCCCAATCACACGGTCGAAGTCTTCCATCTTGGCTTCTTCTGC
>JABJCZ010000351.1 GCA_018668475.1 Alphaproteobacteria bacterium
AAAGCATCGCCAGCGCCGTTCACATCCTGCACCTCGCCAGGCACAGCAAGCCGGCGACAAAACACACCGTCCCAGGCGGCAGCGCCGTCCGCACCAAGGGTCAGGAATACGCAGCGTGGGCCAAGGCCCGCCAGGTATTCACAGGCCGTCATAATTTCACTCTCTGTCGCGCTGGCGAGGCCGGTTAGCGCCCGCAGCTCGGCCCGATTGACAAACAGAACATCAAGCGAGGCAAGAAACGGCGCCAGACGAACTACCTTGGCCGGCGAAACCCCAATACCGGCAATCCGTACCTGCCCGGCCGCCCGGGCGACGAGACCGCCAATAGCGGCCTGCGGCAAATTGGCGTCGATCACCCACAGCGCCGCGCCCAGTTGGGCCTCCGAGGCCCCAACCACGGCATCAGGCGTCAGTTGGTCATAGATCGCCATATCAGCCAGGCCGAACATCAGCTCACCTGCCGGATCGAGCACTGCGGTATAGCTCGCCGTCAAGGCGCCGGAGGGGCGAAACACCTTGTCCGCACCAATACCAAGGTCGGTCAACGCCGCCATGATTTCGTCGCCGGGGCCATCACGGCCGAGTGCCGTCACAAGGGTGACCCGGTGCCCAAGCAGCGCCAGATTGTGTGCGACATTGCGCACAACCCCGCCATGAGAGCGGGACGTCTCAACCGGGTTGGACGCACCTGGCACAAAATCACCGCGTGCCCTCGCCGTGATATCCATATGGGCGGCGCCAAAACAGGCAATGTCAGGGGCTGGGGTCAAGGCGCAGACGATCCGGAGTGTTAGGTAGCCAGTGCGTTGATAGCTTTCGCGCCCAGTTTAGCAGGGCATCGGTCAGCGCCAAGGATAGCGCCTTACACGTCGATGATCTTGATCGGGTCAGCTCTTGCCGCGGTCCATAAAGCTCTCAATTCCTTCGCGCTCATAGGCGCGCTCGGTGACATAACGAAGCACATTCAAAAAATCATCCGGCGCGAGGTAGCCAGGCAAGCGTAGCACCTCGGTTGGCTCGTCCCCGACAAGGGCGATTTCCGCTTCTTCGCGGGTTTCCACGAAAAACTGGATCGTCGGCGTATAGCGAATGCCCTGTTTGCGGGCGAGTGTGCGCTCTTCCAGCACATCACCGTCGAGGTCCGTCACTTTTCGGGTCCCGTGAATATCGAGCTGGAGCACCGAAAAATTGGCTGACATGTAGTCGCGAATTTCCGGCTTAACAAAATTTATGAGGTGCAACCTCTCACAATAAATACAGTTCTTCTGCTCCCACAGGACGGCAAATCGCTTGCCACTGCCAGCAGCGCCCGCAAGGTCATCACCAAGCTGACGGGAGGAATCGAGAAACCACGACTGAATATACAGCCCGGCGTCATTGACGGCAGGTGCTGCGGCCTTCGCTCCATCCGGCAAGGCCAATTGACCTAGCGCCGCTAACCCGCCCGCGCTGGCAACGGCAGTCATCATTTGGCGTCGGTTCCAATGCATCGCTTTATCCTTCCTGTCAGTCAACGTTCACCGATTGTCGTCGCGTTCAGCCGATCAAGCCATACAAAAGGCCGTGAGCGGACCGATCCCGCGTGGCCTAGCCGCCAACCGGATAAATTTCGTACAGCCAGAATCCGATATCGGCCATGCTGCCAGTCAAAAACAGAATGCCGGTGGCGACCAACAGTAATCCAAGAATTTTCTCGATGTATCCGACGGCGCGCCGGAACCGCCCCATAAAGGCGGCAAAAGGCCGGGCAAATAGTGATACCGCGAGAAACGGAATGCCGATTCCTAGCGAGTAAATCAACAACAGGCCCGCGCCGCGCCAGGCTGACTGCTCCGCCCCTGCAACAAACAGGATTGCGGCCAGGACCGGGCCCACACATGGGGTCCAGCCAAACGCAAAAGCGAGGCCGACGAGGTAGGCCCCCGCCAGCCCGGCCGGGCGGCTCTTGAGGTGAAAGCGGGCCTCCCGGTAAAGAGGCGTCAGCTTGAACAGACCCAGGAAATGCACCCCGAGAAGGATGATCACCACGCCCGCGACGATGGAAAGAATACCGAAATGCCCGGTTACGGCCTGACCAATGGTCGAGGCTGTCGCCCCCAGAATAATAAAAACCGTCGTAAAACCGAGCACGAAGGCCAGCGCGGAAGTGAATACCCGACGGGTAAGTCGCCGGTCGCCCGATGCCTGGGCTTCGCCCAGCTCCTCAAGCGTCACACCACCAATAAAACTCAGATAAGGCGGGATCAGCGGCAGAATACAGGGCGACGCG
>JABJCZ010000352.1 GCA_018668475.1 Alphaproteobacteria bacterium
GGCTGGTAACCACGTGCGCCCTAAGGCGAAGATAGCCCCAGCCCGTTCCTCCGCAGACTAATTAGAGGCTAGGAAAACGGGGTCTCTGCCGGTAGCTCCCCGACGGGGGGTACCCCAATGGGGGTACCTGCAGAATATCTGGCGCTGCGAGCCTCAGCAGTTAGTGCGGCTGCATCAATCCGAGTTGCATCGCCTTCGCAATTGCATGTGCCCGGTTACTGGCGCCGAGTTTCCGGTTCGTATTTTTCAGGTGAAGGCGCACGGTCTCAACCGAACGATCAATGATCACCGCTATTTCTGGCGATGTCTTGCCTGCGGCTGACCAAGTGAGGCATTCCCGCTCTCTGGGGCTCAAACGGGCCCGTTGGCTGGGTTTGAGCAGTTTTTCAAAGCCCTTTTTCTGGATCGTTTCATGGAACAGGTGGGTCAACTGGAACAGGGTATCGCGTGTGTCATCCAGAAGCCCTTCCCAGTCCCGGTCAGAGCGCTCCAGAATTGCGCTGACGACTGCAAAGCGACCGCCCGGCAAATGCACTGGGATTGTGCAGCCGTTGCCGAGGCCCATGTCAGCCAGGTATCGCCATGCCTGGCGCTCCAAGGGATGCAGGTGCTCCCGTCCCTGGATATCGGTCCAGTCTATTGGCAGAGTGCCTTCAAAACAGGCACGGTAATAGGGGTCAAATGAGCCAAACGCCTCCCATTCGCGCTCCCAGCCCGCCGGAAAATTCCTGACATTCAATTTCAGCGGAATCCAGTCGCCGTCAGGCAATCTGGGCGAAAACGGCTGGTAGGCGTAGAGGACCTGCGTGTAGCCCATGTCTTCCGTAAAATCGGACAAGAAATCCAGCGCCTCGTCGAATGACTCCGCTTTGCCGAGCTTCTCGTCGTAAACGTCTAGTGCGTATGCTCCCATAATAGATCTCCCTTTCTATCAGGTCACAAATCGCCGTCGAACGACCGCCTGCAAGCACTTGGTCACCTCTTCCTGCAACTGCCACGCCCTTCACGTTGGACTTGTGCCGTAACCGGCATCTGTAGTTGGCAGCGTTAATTGAGATGTATGTGGCGTCTCCAGAGAGCCGCACCACTCCGTAAACGGTTGGCACGGCGGCCTCATCTCATCGTATGACGACTTTGCTCCCTGCGTGACCATAGCGCGCAGACGAGCGTGAGTAAACTTGCAGCACACATTGACCGCGTTCGCTACCCCTCCCCAAATTGGGTGCCCTTATCGGGCAGCTACTCAGATTGGGGTGACTAACGTGAAATGCGTCGATGAGGCCGCACGCCCGCGGCAATAGAACAAGGTGGCGCTGATGCATTTAACCCTACGCGAAGAAGAACGCATCCAGCTTTGGAGCGCGGCAGAGATGTCTCGCCGACGCTTGGATCGCGGTGTGAAACTCAATTACCCGGAAGCAGTGGCAGTGATTTGCGACGAAATTCTGGAGCGCGCCCGCGAGGGGAACATTCCGATGTTGCCCGACATGATGGAATACGGCGCGACGATCCTGAAGAAAAAGGATGTCATGGTGGGCGTACCCGAAATGATGAAAATTATTCAGGTTGAAGCCCTGTTTCCGGATGGCACCAAGCTGGTGACCGTCATGAATCCTATACGCGATTAGCCGACGGAGCGGATAAAATGGCTGAAAAAAAATGGTCTCCCCCGCCGATTCCGAAGTCGGTCATCCCAAAAGAAGCTTTTGACGTCGGTGAACCTGAGCGATGCGGTCAAATCGATTTCGCCAAGGGTGACATCGAGATAAATGCGGGCCGCCCCTTTGAAAAAATTGTGCTGGTCAACACTGGTGATCGTCCGATCCAGATAGGTGCGCATTATCACCTGGCCGAGTGCAACAGGGCGATGGCTTTTGATCGACAGGCGGCGTTCGGCATGCACCTCGACATTCCGAGCGGCACGGCAATCCGGTTTGAGCCGGGACAGAGCCGCAAAGTTCAGATCACCGAGTTTGCGGGCCGGCAGGTCGCCTATGGCATGAACAATATGACCAATGGCACGACGCGCTCAGAGATCATTCGTGATCGGACAATGAGGCGCCTGCGTGAAGAAGGTTATTGCTTTGAGGGGGAACGTTTCCCGATCTCCTCGCCAGCCGACAAGCGCTTCAAGGGCAAAAAGACATCCGTCAGTAAGAAGAAATCATAGATCCTGTCGGATAGACGCGCGATTGAAGGAACGAAAATATGAGCATGAAAATCAAACGGCCCGACTACGCGGCGCAATATGGACCGACGACCGGCGATAAAATTCACCTCGCCGATACCGGTCTGGTCGCGGAAATCGAGTGCGATTACACCACCTACGGCGACGAGATGGTCTTCGGTGGCGGCAAGACCATTCGCGACGGCATGGGCCAGGCGTCCAAATGGAAGCAGAGCGATGGCGCGCTCGATATGGTGATTACCAATGCGGTGATCATCGATCCCGTGCTCGGTGTCATTAAAGCCGATATTGGTGTTTTGAACGGCAAGATTGTCGGTGTCGGCAAGTCGGGTAACCCCGACACGATGAATATTACACCGGGGCTCATTGTGTCGCCCAATACTGACATCCTGTCGGTTGAGGGCATGATCGTGACACCGGGCCTGGTCGATATTCACCCGCATTTTGATTCCGTTCAGCAGCTCTACGAGTACCAGAATTCAGGCTTCACCACCGTCATCGGCGGTGGGTCGGGCCCCAAGACCGTGGGCATTGAATGCCCTGGGGTGTTCAACTTGCATCGCATGTTGGAAGCCATGGCCGATATTCCGCTTAATTACGGCAACTTCGGGAAGGGCAATGCAGCGACGAAGGGTTCGCTGGTCGAGCAGATCCTCGCTGGTGCCACTGGCTTGAAGATCCACGAGGACTGGTCGTCTTCGCCGGCAGCGATCGAGACCTGCATGGAGCTTGCGGACGAGTATGATTTCCAGGTCCAGATTCATGCCGACACGCTCAACGAGACTGGATATTACGAGGATACGATTGCCGCCATCAACGGGCGGGTAATGCACATCTATCATTGCGAAGGTGCCGGCGGCGGCAACGCACCTGACATTATGCGCAGCTGTGGCGAGCCCAACCTGTTGACCAGCTCGACCAATCCGACCAACCCATTTTCGATCAATACGTACGACGAAGAAATCGACATGTTGATCACCTGTCATAACCTCAACAAGGAAGTGCCAACCGACATCGCCTTCATTCAGGGTCGGGCACGTGCTGAGACCATGCGGGCTGAGGATGTGCTGCACGACATTGGCGCGATCAGCATGATCGGCTCTGACAGCCAGGGTGTTGGGCGTGCGGCTGAAAGCGCACAGCGCTCATTCCAGCTGGCCGCGGTCAACAAGGTGAGGTTCGGGCGGCTGCCGGAAGACGATCCCGGCAACGACAATTACCGTATCAAGCGGTATCTCGCCAAAGTGTCGATCAATCCGGCCATTTCCTTTGGTGTCGATTCCTATGTGGGCTCGATCACGGCAGGCAAACTGGCTGATCTCGTGTTTTGGCGGCCTGAATTCTTTATTGCAAAGCCGGAAGTAACCCTCAAAGGCGGGTTTATTTCTCACGCGGTGATGGGGGACCCGGCCGGGTCCTTGATGACCGGACAGCCACTGAAATATCGCCCGCAGTATGGGTCTCTTGGGGCAAACCCGCAGCGGACAAGCTACTCGTTTGTAACCAAAGCGGCGATTGAGGATGGCCTGGAAGACAAGCTTCTCAGTCATCAGACCCTGAAGCCAGTACAGCGGTGCCGCACGATTTCCAAACGGGACATGATTCACAACAGCGCCATGCCCAATATCGAGATCGACCC
>JABJCZ010000353.1 GCA_018668475.1 Alphaproteobacteria bacterium
CCCTGACCGACTACTTTGACGCTGTGCAGGCACGCAACAGATTGACCGCGACCCTCCGGTCGTTCCACGAAAAATTTGATTTGCTGCTCACACCGACCATGCCAACCACAGCGTTTCCGTTGGGCGAGGCCTCGCCCATTGGTGAGTTTGGCGGCGAGTGGGATAACTTCAGCCCGTTTACCTATCCCTTCAACCTTTCTGGCCAGCCGGCAATCAGCATGCCGTGCGGCCTGGCCGAGGATGGATTGCCAGCGGGGTTACAAATTATAGGCCGGCCATTTGATGACGTGTCGGTTTTACGAGCTGCTGCGGCGTTTGCCGACGCGCGGCCGGCACATACGATATTTCCGGGCCAATCGTCCCTCGGAAACTGAATTCCAGCTTGAATCCGCAGCGCTTTAACGAGGCGTTAGTGTTGACGTGGGATTCTACTGTGCTTCATAAGTGTGGTGTGCCGATTCGTTTTTGTCGGTTTCGCGGTACCTGCTGGGGGGCAGGAGAATGCGAGCATTGAAACTATTGGGTTTTTGCAGGTCAGCATTGCTGGCTCTGACTGTTCTCGTGCTTGGCACGGGCCTCGTGCTTGGCGGCACCGGTGCCGCACATGCAGGCTATGCATCTATAGTCGTCGACGGGGACACGGGCGAAGTGTTGCGTGCCCGCAATGCCGATACCCGCAACTATCCAGCATCTTTGACCAAAATGATGACGCTTTACATGACGTTCGAGGCGCTCGACGACGGGCGCTGGACCATGACCAAGCGTTTGAAGGTCAGCAAACGTGCCGTCGGTCAGCCTCCCTCCAAGCTCGGTTTGAAGATCGGCGAAACCATTACCGTCAAGCAGGCAATTCTTGCTCTTGTCACGAAGTCTGCCAACGACGTGGCGACTGTTCTTGCTGAGGCGCTTGGGGGAACGGAGTGGGAATTCGCCCAGGACATGACCCGCACGGCCCGTTCGCTTGGCATGAAAAAAACGTCATTCCGCAACGCATCCGGACTGCCGAACCGCCGCCAGCTCTCAACGGCGCGTGACATGGCCACGCTCGCTCTTGCGCTAATCAACCAATATCCCCAGCATTATCATTTTTTCGCCGCTGAGAGCTTCACGTTCCGCGGCAAAAAATACGGCAACCACAATAATCTCCTGGGGACCTATCGTGGGGTGGACGGCGTGAAAACCGGCTACATTCGGGCTTCGGGTTTCAATCTGGTTGCGTCGGCTGAGCGAAATGGTCGTCGCGTTGTTGCCGTGGTATTTGGCGGCAAGACCGCCAAGCGGCGTGACCGCCATATGGCTGGTTTGCTCGACAAGGGTTTTGTGCGCGTCGCCGCTCTGGACGAAGAGCGTGGCGGCGTTCGCCTAGCGTCGGTTCCGCCGCCGCCGCCAAGGCGCCCCGGCACGAAGGTTATCGTGCATAACATTGAGGGTGATTGGGCTATTCAGGTCGGTGCCTATGGTCGGATTGCAACGGCGGAATTGGCTCTGCGCGAGGCCGAGTCCAGGGTGGCTCATTTGTTGGAGGGCAGCATAGCGGCGCTGACACCTGTGACTTCATCGAGGGGAAAAATGCTGTATCGGGCCCGCTTCCTCGGGCTGGAGCAACCTGCGGCCAAGAAAGCCTGCCGCACCCTGAAATCATCTAGAATGCCTTGCGCCGTCATTCGCGCAGACGAGAACGAAGTGAATATCGCGTCGGCCGCTGATTAAGCGCCAATTAAATATTCCTCAGAGAAACATCGTAATTCTCTGATCGAACACCTAAATTACACTCATGCAAATATCGAACATACGAACCAGGCCTTTCGTACGCGGGCTGGCTTGCCTTTTGGTTGCGGTTATCATCTTGGCCGCCTGTTCCTTTGAACGGCGAGCCGACAACCCTGTTGAGCGCCGGGCAACATATTTCAGTTATCTGGCTGGCGAAGATATCCGGAAAAGTTGTTGGTCCGGTGCCGACGATCGCTATCGGCTGGTTTACAACGCCAATTTTACCAACCATGTACGGACGTACGAAATTACGGGGCTGCACGAGGCTCCTGGCGGCGTCCTCGATGTTGAAGTGTTTTCACCGCAACACGATCCAGTCTTGAATATCCGTTTGCCACTGTGGCCTTGGCAGGGGCAGCGCGCCATTACGCCGTTAAATGGTGATGATATGACGGCGATCCATGCCGCACTAAGATTCAGTGGCGCATTCGCCAAGCCACAAATGGGCCTTAAGTTGGATTCAGCCTCGTACTATTGGCTGATGACCGGGTGCGTCGGCGGGCAATTCTTGTTCAATGGCTTTGCTTGGCCCTCGGATGGATTTGCGGCGCTTGCCTTTCCTGACATTCTGGCGCGCTATGATCGTTCGGGTGTTCCGATGATCGAGCCTGCGCCAGGCGACGGCCCGCTTCATGGTTCTCTTGATCGTCCCGCAGTTGCGCAGAACGAGCCTGAGGATCAAATGCGATTTGTGACTACGTTTGGCCGACGTGGCATATCGATAGGCGCAAGATGAGCAAAAAAACTAAAGCTAACGGTGACGAGTCTGAGGGTGCGGCGGTCAAATTGATCGCACCTGCCCGCAAACGCGGGCTGTTGTCGCGGCTGAGAACATATTTCTTTGCCGGGGTGCTGGTTACGGCGCCGTTCGGGCTAACCGCCTGGTTGGTCTGGCTGCTGGTCGACTTCATTGATCGGACGGTCATCCCGCTTATCCCGCCGGAGTACAATCCGCTAGATGTACTGGGCCACAGTATTCCTGGTCTTGGCGTGGTCATTGTACTCATCGTGATGACCCTGATCGGGGCACTGGTTACGAATTTCCTGGGCCGCTACATGCTGCGGCTGGGCGAGCAGATGCTTAACCGGTTGCCGGTCGTCCGCACCGTTTACGGCGTGTTCAAGCAAATTTTTGATGCAGTTCTAGCGCAGTCGGCCAATGCGTTCCGTGAGGTCGTATTGATCGAATATCCGCGCAAGGGAATTTGGGTTGTTGGTTTTGTTACCGGCCCGACACGGGGCGAAGTGCAGCGCGTGACTGAAGATAAAATGGTCAATATTTTTGTGCCGACAACGCCGAACCCGACGTCAGGGTTTCTGCTCTTCATGCCCCGCAAGGACTGCGTGTCGTTGGACATGTCGGTGGAGGAGGGCGTCAAGCTGGTGATCTCTGGCGGTATTGTCTCGCCGCCTGACCCGCACGCCAAGCCGTCGCCGCAAGACGACGAAACCGCAACATCTACATCCGACTAGCTCGCCGGCAGAGGCGCCGTGAGGCCTTCAGCCCGAGCGCAGATAGCGGATCGCCGAATCGCGCTCGAATAGATACAGCAAGACCCGGAGCGCTTGGCCACGCTCCGACTGGAGGTCGCCGTCGCGTTCGATGATCAGCCGGGCGTCGTCCCGCGCGGCCTGAAGCAAGTCACCGTGCAGCGAAATATCAGCGAGGCGAAATTCGGGCAGACCGCTCTGACGGGTGCCGAGCAGCTCTCCCGCGCCGCGTAGCCGCAGGTCCTCCTCGGCGATCCGGAAGCCGTCTTCGGTCTCCCGCAATATCTCCAAC
>JABJCZ010000468.1 GCA_018668475.1 Alphaproteobacteria bacterium
ATAAGTACTTTTTTCATTTTGATGGTTTTTAAATTACTATTAAGTTTGCCTCTATTCTGAACTTGTTTCAGCTACTATTCGATCCCAAACCTTAACCTCGCCGCTTTTTTGATTAGTCCATTTCATACGATTGTCATTATTCGAGTAGGTAACTAAGTTCGTGATAAATTGTGCTCCTTGAGTGAAATCATATAAATCTGTTTCAGGATCAATTGCCCATGTAAAAATTGTTAAGGATGGACTTAAACAACCCCGGCTTTCAACGTCGATATTAACAAAACTTTCTGTTGCAAGTTTTGCGTTAACTGATAATGTATAGCTTAAACAAGAGTATTCGGGTATTAAATCTACCAAAGATGCTTCTAGTTCGTCCCAAATAATGGTAGCATTGGCTTCGTCAGTGAAAGAGTAAATTGTCCATTCACCAACAATTCTATTGTCAATGGGTGCGAGCTCTTCTTTTCCACAACTTAAAAAGAATGTTAACGTAATGGCAAGAATAGATGCTTTTAAAAATTGTAAATTTTTCATTAAATATTTTTTATAAAAATAATCAAATTTATTTGGAAGATAGAATCTTTAATTAAATATAGTTTAGATGTAACATTTTTCAATTATTTTCGCCTTCTAAATATTAATAAATTAACTAACTAAAGTTTTAAATACTCTTAAATGAAAAAATTCCTTCTCTTGTCTACATGTTTTTTAATTAGCTTTAATATGATTGCTCAAACAAAAATTGAGGCTAAAGAACTTACTAAAAAAGAATTGAGAGCTCTTAAAAAGCAAAAAGCTTTTGAAAAACAAAAAGTGCGCTATGAAAAACGTGGGTTAAATGCATGGGGGATTAATGAAAATGCTCCAAATGTTGTAATGGCTATTCGAGAACATTTAGGGTCTGCAAGAATTGACACCCAACGTGGTTTAGTTATTATTAGACAGTCTGAGTCGCTTACTAATTCACAAGCTTATCCACTTTGGATTATTGATGGACAACAATATAATTTTCCTCCGAATTCATTGGCACTTCAAAACATACGTGAAGTAACCGTTTTTGAATCTTTAGCAGAAACAAATATATGGGGTCAGCAAGGTCGTGCTGGAGTTATTCAAATAAAGACAATAAATTCTTTAAATTGATCCTGAGGGATAAAATTGCAAAACTTGAAGCCTTTTTAATAGGAGGCTTTTTTTTTATAATTCCAATATTTACGTCTGCCCAACAGTCAAATAATACTCCTTATTTAATTGTTTTGGGCACAGTTCAAGACGGAGGTTCGCCCCACTTAGATTGTAACAAAAATTGCTGCAAAGCACTTACCGTTTTCCAAAAAGAAGCTCGAAAAGTCACTTCGCTTGCTGTGATTGAACCAAAAAGTAATTTTAATCTCCTTTTTGAGGCTACTCCCGATATAATTTCACAATGGAAGATGCTCCCCAGCGCTCCAAAAGCAATTTTTTTAACCCATGCTCATATGGGTCATTACACTGGCCTTTTACAATTGGGAAGAGAGGCTTTAGGCGCAAAAAACATTCCCGTACATGTTATGCCTAGGATGGCAGACTTTTTAATGAAAAACGGGCCTTGGAGCCAATTAATCAGCCTTCAAAATATTAAGCTCTTCCCAATAGTCGCAAATGAATCGGTAAATTTTAAAAGTGAAATAATTATAACTCCGCTTCTTGTTCCGCACCGTGATGAATTTTCTGAAACTGTAGGGTATCGAATTCAAGGACCTAATAAAACGGTTCTTTTCATTCCAGATATAGATAAATGGTCTAAATGGTCTAAAAGCTTAAAAGTCATATTAGAATCGGTTGACTATGCTTTTTTAGATGCTACTTTTTTTGATCCAGAAGAAATAAACTATCGCCCTTTAGAAGAAATTCCTCACCCCCTAGTAAAGGAAACTGTTGCTTATTTAGATTCTGTATCTCAAGAGCTAAAAAACAAAGTTTACTTTATTCATATGAATCACACAAATCCTTTACTTGACCCAAAAAGTAATGCCTCCCAATGGGTACTTTCTAAAGGATTTCATGTTGCCAGAAAAGGGCAACGATTTAGATTATAAATAGTCCTTATTTATCCTTAATACTGCAATTAGTAAAGGATTATTTTTCAATTCTTTTAGAATAATTTTTTAACTTAGGCTGATGAAATCATCCATAACTTCATGAAAAATGAGATAAAAAAGAATATTTCTTATGGTTTACTGGGCTTTTGCTTGGGCCTTATTTTTCTTTTCTCTAGTTGTTCCTTGGAAATTCCAAAAACAATAAATCTAGAAATGGCAGGACTTCCAGATGAAATAGATTTTAATTATCATATAAAACCCATCCTTTCAGATCGTTGTTTTAAGTGTCACGGCCCTGATGAAAAAACAAGAAAAGCAGGTCTTAGATTAGATGTTGAAACACTCGCTTTTGCTAAATTAGCAAGTGGTAATAGTGCGTTTTCAAAAGGAAGTGTTTATAGAAGTGAAGCTGCCCACAGAATTGTAAGCACAGATCTTGAGGTAAAAATGCCCCCTCCAGATTCTAATCTACTGCTTTCAGATAGAGAAAAAGCAATGTTTATTAAGTGGATTGATCAAGGTGCAAAATGGAAAGAACATTGGTCATTTACTCCTGCTAAAAAAACCAAAGCATCTCCGCTTTCAGTAAAAAATAATAAACACGTTATTGATCAATTTATTTCAGATAAATTAATCGAAAATGATTTAAGCTTTGAAGAAGGGGCTACCAAAGAAACCTTAATTAGAAGGTTACGATTTGATTTAACAGGAATCCCCCCATCCATTTCTGAAATAGATGCTTTCTTAAAAGATACGATTCCAGGGAGTTACGAGCGCTTAGTGGAGCGTTTAACGGATTCTAAAGCTTTTGCTGAACGTCTTTCGCTAGATTGGCTTGATCTTTCTCGTTATGCAGATTCTCATGGATTACATGCCGATGGACTCCGAACTATGTGGCCTTGGCGTGATTGGGTGATTAATGCCTTTAAGAAAAACATGCCTTATGATCAGTTTGTTACCTGGCAATTAGCTGGAGATTTACTGCCAAATGCAACCAAAGAACAAAAGCTAGCAACCGCTTTCAATCGAAATTCTCCCATGACGGCAGAGGGAGGGATTATTGATGAGGAGTGGCGTTTAAA
>JABJCZ010000354.1 GCA_018668475.1 Alphaproteobacteria bacterium
GGGCGCGGTGGCCTCGAATGGTCGGCGCCACCACGCTTTGAGAATGCACGCGGGCTTACTGGAACAGGTGGGTCAGGCGGCTCAAGCGGTGGCTCCTCCAGTGGCGGCTTTGGCAGCCCGGGTGGGCGCAATAAGTTCGCCGGCAAAAAGCGTACACGCCAAATTGATGCGACCTCATGGAGCGAGGAAAAACCAGTTAAAATTCGCACCAACAAGGGCCGCTACAGCAAGGGTGACCGGGTGAAGCATGCCAAGTTCGGCCCCGGCACAGTGCGTGAAGCGGACGGCGACAAACTGGAAATCATGTTTGATACCGCCGGGCGCAAGAAGGTTGTTGACCGGTTTGTCGAAAGCGCCTGACCCTCCCACCGACACGCCTCCCGTGTATGGGCCAGGCCGCTGCCTGAACCTCATCGTGGCACGCGACCTCTGCGAAGTGTTTGAGGACAGCTTGGCCCCACTTGCCGATGCCATACTGACGGTCAAGGACGATGACAGTGCCATCGAGGAGGACGACGCGCCCGACGAACTCTGGAAAATGGTGGTGTATCTGCCCAACGAAGAAGCGCTCACCGAAGCGCGGCGGCTGATTGCAGCGGCGGCGACCACACTGGGCCTGACGGGTGTGCCGGACAGCGACGTCGAGCCCATCCCGCTGGAGGACTGGGCGGCGCGCTCGGCCGAGGGCTTTCAGCCGATCCGCGTCGGGCGCTTTTACCTCCACCCGAGCCACGCCACGCCGCCAGTTGACGAGCGCTGGCCCCTCCAGATTGACGCAGGAGCGGCCTTCGGCTCTGGCGAGCACGAGACAACCAGCACATGCCTGCTCGCGCTGGATGCGTTGGCCGCTGACGGCGTGGCGCCGGGTCGCGTGCTGGATATGGGCACCGGCTCAGGTATTCTCGCCGTGGCCGCCGCCATGCTCTGGCCGGCACCCGTAACTGCCGCCGATAATGACCCCATTGCCGTGGAGGTCGCCGCCGCGACTGCCGCCATCAACGGCGTCGGCGATAGGATCACAGCATTGGTGTCAGATGGCTTTGCGGCGCCCGGCATTGCGGCATCAGCGCCCTACGACCTGATCACCGCCAACATCCTTGCCGGACCATTGGTGGTCATGGCGCCCGACCTAGCGGCCAATCTCGCCCCCGGCGGCCATGCGGTGCTGTCGGGCCTGCTGAGGACGCAGGTGGCAGGTGTGCTCAGCCCTCATCAGGCCGCTGGCCTGCGCCTGATCCGACGCTTTCCCATGGGGGACTGGGTTACGCTGGTGTTGACGCGCGACGCAGAGGACCTAGAACAAGGATCATGAACTCGAAACTCGACGATACCGCCCTCGCCGCACAGCTTGCTGCCGCCGGCTGCCGGCTTGATGCCGCCGGCGCTGCTGCATTGATCGCCGGCATCGCCGCTGCGCCCGCGCCGCATGTGCCGGGCGCCTGGCTCAGTCTGTTTGTGGAGACGCCGGCAGATGCGCCTCAAGCGCTGACCGACGCCCTCGCCGCGCGCATTGAAGTCGCCCGGGCCGGCATCGCAATCAAACGGCCGGAAGACGCAACCGAAGCCCGTCTAGCGAAGCTTCGGGCGGCGCTCATCAAGGCCGGCGCCGAAGGCTTCATTGTGCCGCGCGGTGATGAGCATCTGGGAGAATATGTCGCGGGCCGAGGCGAACGCCTTGCGTGGTTGACCGGCTTTACCGGCTCGGCTGGCCTTGCGATTGTACTACCGGCCACAGCAGCGCTTTTTACCGATGGACGCTATACGCTTCAAGCCGAAGCCGAGGTCTCAGCAAGTCTCTATGACCACTGCCACATCACCGACACCCCCCCCGCGACCTGGCTGAAAAAAACCCTGCAGCCAAACACGCGGCTGGGCTACGACCCGCGCCTGCATACGGCTGCGTCGCTCCGCACTTTGGCCACCGCCTGCACCGCCGCCAGTGCCACGTTGGTAGCACTGGAGTACAACCCGCTTGATTCGGTCTGGGAGGATCAACCGCCGGCGCCACTCTCGCCCGTCGTACCCCATGATGTGCGCTACGCCGGGCAAGCGGCTGAGGACAAACGCACTGCCATCGGCCAGTCCATCGCCGGGCAGGACGCTGATGCCGCCCTTTTGAGCGCGCCTGATTCCATCGCCTGGCTGCTCAATATTCGCGGTGCCGATGTGCCCAACTGCCCCCTGCCGCTGGGCTTCGCGCTGGCCCATCACGATGGCCGGGTTGATCTCTTCATGGATGAGCGCAAGGTGCCCGCGGCCACCCGCACTCATCTGGGCAACGCGGTCTCACTCGAATCACCGGATGCTATGGCGGACGCACTTGTCACCATGGGCCGCGCTGGCCAGGCCTTGCTGGTAGACGAAAACGCCACACCGGACTGGTTCGGCGCCACGCTCACCGCCGCCGGTGGGCGCATCGTAAAAGGGGCCGACCCCTGCACCCGACCGAAAGCCCTCAAGAACGCCGTTGAGCTGGATGGTACTCGCGAGGCACACATGCGTGATGGCGCCGCACTGACCCGCTTTCTGGCGTGGCTGGATGGCGCGATCCGCGAGGGCACCCCGGTGGACGAACTCACCGCCGCCGCCCGGCTGGGCGACTTTCGCGCGGCGGACCCGCTCTACTGCGGGCCGTCTTTCGACACGATTTCCGGCGCCGGGCCCAACGGCGCCATCGTCCACTACCGCGTTGATGAAACCAGCAACCGGATGCTGGAGCCGGGCTCGCTCTACCTCGTTGATTCCGGCGGGCAGTATCTTGATGGCACGACCGATGTCACCCGCACGGTGGCAATTGGCGAACCCGATGCCGAGATGCGCGACCGCTTTACCCGCGTGCTCAAAGGCCACATCGCGCTAGCCTGTGCGCGCTTTCCGGCCGGCACCAACGGCGCGCAACTGGATACCCTGGCTCGCCAGCACCTCTGGCCCGCCGGGCTGGATTACGACCATGGCACGGGCCACGGCGTTGGCAGCTTTCTGAATGTGCACGAAGGGCCGCAGCGTATTTCCAAAGGCCCGGGCGGGGCCGCGCTGGAGCCCGGCATGATCATCTCCAACGAGCCGGGTTACTACAAGTCCGGGGCCTGGGGAATCCGTATTGAAAACCTCGTCACCGTCATCGAGCCGGTTCAGCCGCAGAGGGGTGAGCGCAATATCCTCGCCTTTGAAACTCTGACTCTCGCCCCCATCGACCGCCGGCTAATCGACGTCTCGCTGCTGAGCGCGCCCGAGATCGCCTGGGTCGACGCCTACCATGGCCGCGTTGGAGATGAAGTCCGCCGCCTTATTGAAGACGACGGCGCCGTCCGCAAGTGGCTGCGCGCGGCAACCCGGCCACTCGACGCCGATTAGCGACGCCCCGCCGCCACCAGATAGGCAATCAGGTTGGCGCGATCCGCCGGCTTTTTCAAAATGAATTTCATCGCCGTGCCCGGCACCATTTTGCGCGGGCCCGTGAGCCAGGTATCAATGCGATCCGGCGTCCAGATGTAGCCCGTGGCCGTCAGTGCGTCGGAATATTCAAACTGCTCAACCGCCCCTGCCTTCCGGCCAACGACGCCGTGCAGGTTGGGACCAAATGAGTTGTGCTTGCCAGCGCGCACCCGATGGCAGTTGCGGCAACTTTTCTTGAATACCTTGCGCCCGGCAGACGTATCTCCCGCCGCCAGCGCAGCCTCTTCCATCGCGACCAACGCCTCTGCACCGGGCACCGTGTCATCCGCCAACACCAGCCCGCGCGGGCCGGTCATGACGAGCAACGCGCCCACCACCACCGCCATCAGCGCACACCCCGTCGCCGGCATCACCACCGAAACTCCCCGGCAGCGCCTCAACGGCGCACCAAAACGCAAAGAAAACAGCCATTTTTCACTATTTTTCATACGGCACGTACTCTCTCTTGCGAAAAAAGCAAAGCACCCTCATCTTTGCCGCCACGGGCCCGTAGTTCAACTGGTCAGAACTGGCCGCTCATAACGGTCGTGTTGCAGGTTCGAGTCCTGCCGGGCCCACCATTCCCAATCAGAACTGGGCACCTTTCCCGCCCAGAGTTCTGCGGCGTTCGGGATGTGGCGCTCCAAGTTGAATTGGGTGTCGGCCACAGCATGGATCGCGGCAAATTCCTGAAGAGTGCCGATGTTGCGTTCATGGAGAATGTTCTCGACTTGCCGCAATGAGGGCGGATAGCGGACGCACACCATCACCGTGCAACGAGGCACCTTGGGTGAGCTATGGAAACATCGGCATGAATTGCGAACTCATCGAGGCGATGAACCTTCCTCCGCTACCTCAGCCCGTTTGTCCTGGCACTTCAACTGTTGCAGCTAGTTCCTCGTTTTCGATCACTTGGCGCGCAAACCGAA
>JABJCZ010000355.1 GCA_018668475.1 Alphaproteobacteria bacterium
TAGCGCTTCAGCCAACAGGCGCGATATTGGGTGACCTGGCGACCATGATCGAACGTGGCCAGGTGGCACCGCATCTGGAGGCAACATTTTCGCTTGCAGAGATCTCGGCTGCCCATGAGCGGGTGGAGGCCGGTGGTGTGCGGGGCAAAGTTGTTGTTGAAATTTAGATCGAGCTGGGCTCGAAAGGGGGCAATATGACTGACCAACCTGTGGTCTACATGAACGGCGAGTACAAGCCGCTTGGCGAAGCAAATATTTCAGTGCTGGATCAGGGCTTTTTGCTCGGTGACGCGGTATTTGATGTGGTTTCGGCATGGCAAGGGACCATCTTCAGGCTGGATGCCCACCTTGACCGGTTCGAGGATTCCCTTCGAGCAACGCGCCTGACGCCGTCGCTTGACCGCGCCGGTTGGCGCGAGGCCATTATTGAAACAGCCCGGCGCAATAATTTGCAGGATGCGAGCATCCGTTTTATCGCGACAAGGGGTGTCTCGACGCAGGTTGTCGCTGATCCCCGGGTCAATGAGCCAACCGAGATCGTCTGGGCGGCCCCGTATGTGTTTCTGGCGGATGAGGCCGGGCGCGCGAAGGGCGTGCGGTTGATGATCAGTCATCTCCGCGGATTTTCACCCGATACGCTGGATCCCCGTTACAAATGCGTCAATCGGCTGCATTTTCAGCTCGCCAAGATCGAAGCACTTGAGGCCGGGTATGACGATGTGATCTGGCTTGATCAAAATGGCCATGTCGCTGAAGGGCCGGCGTCCAATCTTTTCGTCGTTAAGAACGGCGTCTTGCATACGCCGGGTGAGGGTGTGCTCCGAGGCATTACGCGTCAGGTGTTTATCGACCTGGCCGGGCGTGCCGGCGTGGAAGTGCGGGAGTGCAGTCTGTCGGCTTTTGATCTCTTCAGCGCGGATGAAATCTTTACCACAAGCACCGCCGGGGGCGCTTTGCCGGTACGCGAAGTTTCGGGTCGGCCATTGAAAAATGCGGCGCCGGGGCCGATTACGAGCCGACTTGATTCGCTCTATTGGGAGATACGCAAAACCGGCGAAGACGGAACGCCAGTCTATGCGTGAGGGGGAGCAACCGTGAGTGAGTACTTCCAGATTGACGATCCATCGTTTGAGGATTTTGTCGATATCCAGCGACCACCGGAGCAGCTCTGCACCGGGCTGAGCTGGACCGAAGGTCCGGTGTGGTTTCAGGAGACCGGAACCCTGCTGTTCAGCGACATTCCCAATTGTCGCATGATGCAGTGGAGTGCGGAGGACGGGACCTCCGAGTATCTGTGTCCCTCTGAATTCACCAACGGCCACTATCGCGATCTCGACGGGCATCTGGTCAGTTGTGAGCACGGCGGGCGACGGGTCATTCGCCGGTATGATGATGGTCGTGTCGAGGTGATTGCAGACAGCTACAATGGTGTACGGCTCAATTCGCCGAACGACCTGATCGTCAAGTCCGATGGGTCGATCTGGTTTACCGACCCGCCTTACGGCATCAACAGTGACGTCGAAGGCTACAAGGGCGAGCGAGAGTACGGCGGGTGCTATGTGTTCCGCGCGGCTCCGGGATCGGGAGAATTGAGCGTTGTCGCGAATGATTTTGATAAGCCGAACGGGCTCGCGTTCTCGCCGGGTGAGGATGTTCTCTATATTGCCGATAGTGGCGCCATTGAGGGCGGCACCAACCCGGCGTTCGATGACGACGCGCCGCATCACATTCGCGCCTTTGACGTCGTAGATGGCTGCTCGCTCGCTAACGGTCGAGTGTTTGTCGATCTGGCGCCGGGAGTCCCGGATGGCTTCAGGGTCGATACCGAGGGGTTTGTGTGGACTAGTGCCGCTGATGGTGTGCATTGCTACTCTGCGGCCGGCGACCTCTATGGCAAGATTTTGCTGCCGGAGGTCGTGTCCAACCTGACGTTCGGAGGGCTGGACGGCACCACGATGTTCATTACGGCAACGAGTTCAGTCTATGCTGTCGCGACAACACGCAAGGATGCGACGTCGCGCCGGTCCTATCCGGCACGGTCGTATGGCCAGGCGATGAGGGGCGCGGGTGAGTTCTGATCTTGATATGAAAAATATTCGGTCACGTCTCGTGGACTCGCGGGACGAACTGATTACCTTGTCGGCCGA
>JABJCZ010000038.1 GCA_018668475.1 Alphaproteobacteria bacterium
AATAAACTTCTGAGCCACTTGAATTCAGCTGCGGGCGCAGCACAGAAATTGCTGCTCAAGCTGAACGATGCCCGGACCCAGCAAATTGCTGAAGCGCGTGCCGACCTGGAGGATGTGTTTGGCCCTGACTGGAGCGACACGGCCGCAACGAGTGAGATTGTTCCCGCCGGATGCTTCGCAATGCCGACCACCCATTGCTTGCTGCGCCTTGCCGAAAATTCCGCTCAGGCGGTCACCCGTGAAGACCTCAAGGACTGGGCGCTCAGCACTGTTATTGAGGCCTTTGCCCGCACCGGCGACTTGAATTCCGCCATGGCGGCCGCGCGGACCATCGACGATCCGCGCTCCGTTTTGGCGGCTATCAGCGCGGTCACCGTGATTCTTGCGAGCGAGGGCCGGGGAGACGAGGCCCTGACACTGGCGGAGCGCATGCCCAGTCCGGTTATCCGCGACAAGGCACGCCGGGCGGTCGCTACCGCAGAGGCCACCGCCGGCGATATTGAACAAGCACTCGCGACAGCAACCGGCATTGTCGAACCGCGCGAGCAATTTGAAGCCTTGGTGGCGATCAGCTGGGCCTTGCTCGAACAGGGTAATAACGACAAGGCAACGGATCTCGCTACCCGGGCCGAGAAAATCGCAACGACATTTAGCGCGGCGATCATCCGCGACTGGGCGCTCAACGAGCTCGCCAATCTGCAAGCAGAACTGGGCAACTATGCGCGCGCGCGCGCGATGACAGATGACATCAGCTCGTCTTCCGGCCGCGTGCAAGTGCTCTGTGCGCTGGCGACGCTGGAGGCAGAAAACCATGAACTGGATGCCGCCCGCCAGGCGCTGTCAGAGGCATCATTGATCGCCCGCACAATCACCCGGCGCGCTGAGCAGCATCAGGCCCGGGGCCGGCTGGCTGCCGCCCATGCCGCACTCGGAGAGTTTGATATCGCGTTGCGTCATGCCGGCAATATCGAGCTTGGCTACACCCATGCCTTTGCTATCAGCCGCATCGCCATTGCGATGGGCGAGCAGGGCCAGGTCGCAGAAGCGATCAAACTCGCCAAGTCCGTTGAGGATGAGCGCCTGCGGGTAGATGCCCTGTTGATTATTTCGCGGACCCGCACAGAACTTGACGACAGCGCTGGCGCAACACTGGCCGGCGACGAGGTCAAGAAGGCCGTTGATGGTATTCGCAGCTCGCTCGATCGCACGTCAGTGTTGGCCGACCTCGCCATTGCCGAAGCCCTGGCGGGGCGCGACGGCCAAACACTTTTTGCCCAGGCTCTGGCGGAGCTTCGTGACATGAATGACAACTGGGCCCGCGCCCGCATGCTGGCAAAAGCCGCAACCACATTGTTTGTGCTGCGCGGCCTATAGAAAGACGGTCGGCTAAGCCATAGCGACAGACCGCAGGCGGGCGTATGCTCGCCACCGATATGACCTCGACAACTCCCCGATCCGGCCTGTTTTCGCATGTTTCCGCCCCTGTTGAAGGGGCGGCGCTGATGGTCTTCACTTGCGCCTGTTTCGCAGGTATGTCCGCTATTATTCGCGATGTCGCGGCGACCATTTCACCATTTGAAATTGCGCTGTTTCGCAACGTGGTCAGCCTTGTACTGATCACGCCGTTTTTCTTGCGCGCCGGGATGGTGGGGCTCAAGGTCGATCGACTGAAGCCGTTCGCGTTTCGGGGTATTGTCGGCATTCTGGCCATGTGGTCGTGGTATTCCGCACTGGGCATGATCCCCCTGGCCGAGGCCATTTCGCTCAACTTTACGGTGGCGCTCTGGATGATTCCAGTCGCCATGATTCTGCTTGGCGAGAAGATAGGCATCCGCCGGTGGATTGCGACCCTGGTGGGGTTCGCGGGTGTTCTGGTCGTGCTACAGCCGGGTGCCGATACATTCAGCATCGGCGGTGTGCTCGCAATTTTTTCTGCGCTGTTGTTCGCCACCTCGATGGCGCTCGTGCGCATTTTGTCGAAGACCGAATCGCCGACGGCCATCGTCTTCTACATGAACGTAATTCTGACGCCGCTATCGCTCGGCCCGGCAATATATTTCTGGACGACACCGAACTGGAGCGAACTTGGTTGGCTGATTGCGGTCGGCGCCATCGCCAGCATTGCGCACTACAGTATGGCCCGAGCGCTGTCACTGGCAGAAGCAACGGCCCTGACCCCGTTGGATTTCACCCGCCTGCCCTTTGCGGCCGCGATCGGCTATTTTGCGTTTGCAGAAGTGCCTGCCACAACCACCTGGATCGGCGCGGGCATCATCGTTGCCAGCGCGCTATACATCTCGCACCGCGAAGCTCGCCTGAAGCGCGCGGCCGTAAAACTAACGGCACAACTTTAAACATTTAATCTCACCGGACGCACCAAGAGGAAACGGACATGGAATTGAAGGGCCAGACAGCAATCATATCAGGCGGAGGATCGGGGCTCGGCGAAGCAACGGCGCGGCGACTGGCCGCCGCAGGCGCCACCATCGGCATCCTTGACCTCAACGAAGACGCCGCAAAGCGGGTCGCCGATGACCTGGGCGGCGCGTGGGCGACCTGCGACGTGTCGGACGCAGCCTCCACCGAAGCGGCGTTCGCCACAGTTCGCGACGCCATCGGGCCGGCACGGGTCATGGTGGCGTGCGCCGGTGTGGCCACCGGCGGCAAGCTGGTCGGCAAAGACGGCAGCGCCACGTCGCTGGATCGCTTTGCCCGGGTTATCGAAATCAACCTGATTGGCACAATCAATTGTATGCGCCTTGCCGCGGCTGACATGACCGCGCTTGACCCCCTCG
This sequence comes from Alphaproteobacteria bacterium, assembly GCA_018668475.1. Lineage (GTDB taxonomy): Bacteria > Pseudomonadota > Alphaproteobacteria > UBA828 > UBA828 > JABJCZ01. The sequence goes on from JABJCZ010000038.1 coordinate 2,796, forward strand.
ACGAAGGGGAGCGCGGCCTGATGATTGGCACCGCTTCTGTTGCCGCTTTTGAAGGACAAATGGGCCAGTGCGGATATGCGGCCTCAAAGGGCGGCGTGGCGGCCATGACCATTGCCCTCGCCCGCGAACTGGCGCGCGACGGCGTGCGCGTCAACGCCATCGCGCCGGGGCTGATGGATACGCCAATGATGGCGGGCCTGCCGGAGCCAGTGCGCGACGGCTTGATCTCGACAATGCTGTATCCGAAACGGCTCGGACATGCGGATGAATACGCCCAGCTGGTGGAGCAGATTTGTGAAAACCGCTTTCTCAACGGCTCCGTTATCCGCTTTGACGGTGCATTGCGACTGGCCCCCAAATAGCTTTGGGGACGCCCCTATGCATTAGTCTGCCGGCCGTAGGGGATAACTGCACTCGACGGTGTGCACTGCCCCGTTCTGGGCGAGATGGCTGGCGTAGAGATGAAATGCGTCGACCGGAAAAGCCGCCGTACCAAACATCGCATTGGCCTCCAGAAAGGCGCCAATTTTGGATGCGCCAACCGGCTTGCGAAACCGGGCGAGGGTCACATGCGGGGCAAACTTGCGCGTATCCGCCGGTTGACCGGCGGCGACAACCGCTGCCTCGACCTTCGCGTGGAGCGCCGCAAGCGCCGGAGACGACGTAACGCCCGCCCACAAGACGCGAGGCTGGCCGCGCGGCGGAAAATGCCCGACCCCTTCAAGCGTCATCTCGAACTCGGACTGATCAACATCGGCCAAGCTGTCGGCAATATCATCAAATGCCTGTGGGTCAACGTCACCGATGAACCGAAGGGTCACATGCATCTGGTTCGCCTCTGACCAACGCGCCCCGCGCAGGCCCCCACATAGCGCTTGCAACCGCTCACAAACGGCTTCAGGCAGGTCAATAGCTACAAACAGACGCATCTGATCATTCCATCATTTTGTCGATGACGCTTGATTCACGGCCTTTGAATCCTAATATGACCACAGGTTCACATGTTACCTAGCAGGGAGAATTTTGGTATGGCAACGCGAGCGCAACGGCGGCCGCATTCCAGTACATTGACAGAGGGCCAGATCGATCAAGGCCTTCGCAGCTACATGCTTCGCGTCTACAACTACATGGCCTCTGGCCTGGCGCTGACCGGCATTGTCGCTTGGGTCATGGCCGATACCGGCTTGTACATCGCACTCGCCCAGTCCGGCCTTGGAATCGTTGTTATGTTCGTTCCACTTGGCCTCGTGTTTTTTATGGGCGCCAAGATGGAAACCATGAAAGTTCGGACTGCGCAGACGCTCTTCTGGGCGTTCTCGGCGCTCATGGGCGTTTCTCTATCGTACATTTTCCTGCGCTATACGGGCGCGGACATCATGCGGGTGTTCTTTATTACCGCAGGTATGTTTGGTGCAATGAGCCTATATGGCTACACGACAAAACGCAGCCTGGCCCGATGGCGCTCGTTCCTTGTCATGGGGGTAGTGGGCATCATCATTGCGATGGTGGTGAACTGGTTCATCGGCTCTTCAATGATGAATTTGATCATTTCGGTTGTTGGCGTGTTGGTCTTTACCGGATTGACAGCCTACGACACCCAGCGCATCAAGCAGATGTATGCCGAGACCGACGGTCAGGCCGTGATGCTCAAGAAGTCAATCATGGGTGCGCTGTCGCTTTACCTCAACTTCATCAATATGTTTATCTTTATGCTGCACCTGTTTGGCGGCTCACGCGAGTAGACTTACCAGCCAGTTGGCTGACGCACCCGGCGGGGCAACCCGCCGGGTGTTTTTGTTTTTGCAGAAAGACTATTGGACATGAAAGACCGGGCGTATGAATGACTGGATATGGCGCGGGGCCGCCAACGCCTTCGACTCCTACACCACGCTGCTCGGTCTCGCATTCACGGGCCAGCGCAACCTGATGTATTTTCCCGATGTCGAGCGGCCGGACCCCGCCGCTGTTGGTGTACCCGAAATGCAGCCGGTATCACTAGAAACGGCGGACGGCCTTTCATTATTGGCCTGGTATCGCGGGCCCGCCCGCAAGAACCTGCCAACGCTGGTTTATTTTCATGGCAATGCCGGCAACATCGGCATGCGCGCCTATAAGGCCCGGCCCTACCTCGACGCCGGGCTCGGCATATTGCTGACAACGTGGCGTGGCTTTTCACGTAACCCCGGAAAACCGAATGAAGACGGCCTGTATGCCGACGGACGGGCAGCACTGGATTTCCTGAAAAATGAAGGCACCGGTATCGAGCATACCGTTCTTTACGGAGAATCCCTGGGCACAGGCGTTGCCGTCCACCTTGCTGCGGAATTAGCCCTGCCGCCTGCCGCCGTTGTGTTGGAAGCCCCATACAGCTCCATTGCCGATGTAGCTCAGGCGCGCTTGCCGTTCGCGCCGATCCGTCGGCTGGTGCTGGATCGCTTTGATTCAGCCGCCAAGGCCAGTGACATCACCGCCCCGTTGCTGATTGTCCATGGGGAAGGTGACGGAACGGTGCCGGTTCGTTTCGGGCGCCAGTTGCTAGCGGCTGCGGTGCAGCCCAAAGAGGGGGTGTTTTTGCCTGATGCCGGCCATAACGACCTGTATGAGCACGGCATGGGGAGCATCGTGCTCGACTTCCTGACCCGCCAATTGAGCCAGACCTAGAGCTGCGTCAAACGAGCCCTAAACGTTCCAGGTGTGGCCGCGCCGGAGCAGCGCGTTGAGGTCAGGTGTATCGGCATTTGCTTTCACGGCGGCCTCCTGAGCATGAACTGCGCTGTCGTAGGATTCCGTCGGGTCGGCGAAGAGCACGCCGAAGGCCATGGGTGTATCTGGCGGGCCAAGGCGCGCCAACATGCCGGCAAGAGTCCGGTTGGTCTCGTCATGGACCAGAATGTCATCTTCGGTAATGCCGTTCTCACCGAGCATGACGACCTCAAGGTCGAGCGTGTCCCTGTTCAGACGAATACCGCGATCCAGTTCCTTGCCAAAAATAAGTGGCTGCCCAGCCTCACAAAACAGCTGATTGTCGACCGCTTTTTTGGTCGCAACGTCATCAAAGGTGCCGTCGTTATAGACGATGCAGTTTTGCAAAATTTCGACGAACGAAGCGCCTCGGTTGGCCTGAGCGCGCTTCATCATAATGGGCAAATGCTTTTGCGCGGTATCGAACGTCCGGGCGACAAAACGCGCGCCAACGCCTAACGCAAATGACGCCGGCGCAACCGGGTGGTCCACCGAGCCCAGCGGCGTTGATGGCGAGCGCGTGCCCTCACGCGAAGTCGGCGAATACTGGCCCTTGGTCAGCCCGTAAATCTCGTTGTTGAAGAGCAGGACATTCACGTCAACATTGCGGCGCAACACATGAAATGTGTGATTGCCACCGATGGACAGCATATCGCCATCACCGCCAACAACCCAGACATCGAGCTCGGGATTGGCAAGCTTGAGCCCGGTCGCAAATGCAGGCGCGCGACCGTGGATGGTGTGAAAGCCGTATGTCGACATGTAATAAGGAAAACGTGCCGCACAGCCAATGCCGGAAATGAAAACAACATTTTCGGGCGGCGTGCCGATCTCGGCCAGCGCGCTGCGCACCCCTTTGACAATGGCGTAATCGCCACAGCCCGGGCACCAGCGAACATCCTGGTCAGAGGTGAAGTCTTGCGCTGTCAGTGCTGGCGCGGCAGATGCGTCGTTCATGTCAGTTCTCCAGACACGCGTGAATGGCGGCCTCGATTTCGGCAATGCGGAATGGCTGTCCGACAACCTTGTTAAGCCCTTTGGCATCGCACAGATATTCACTGCGCAACAGGGTGATCAATTGGCCTGCATTTAGTTCGGGCACCAACACCTGATCAAACCCGGCAAGCAGCTCACCAAGATTTTTTGGCAGCGGCCAGATATTGCGCAGATGAATTTGTGAGACCTCATGGCCGGCATCACGCACCCGGGTGACGGCGCGGTTGATGGGGCCATACGTCGAACCCCAGCCAACCACCGCAACCCGGCCCGTCGCCGCACCTTCGTCGATCTGCTGCGGCGGCAGGGCATCGGCGACGCCCAAAACCTTGTTGATCCGCGCGTCGGTCATCCGTTGATGGTTGATCGGGTCGTTCGAGACATTACCGCTGTCCGCCGCCCGCTCCAACCCGCCGATGCGGTGCTCGAGACCCGGCGTGCCAGGTCGCACCCACGGCCGCGCGCCCGTCTCCGAATCACGAACAAACGGGTGGAACCCTTCGGGGTCATCCCGGAATTTAACGGGGAAGGGCTCGATGTCGTTAATGTCCGGCAGCTTCCACGGCTCCGCGGCGTTGACCAGATACGTATCGCTGAGGATCATTACCGGGGTCATAAATTGGGTCGCGATGCGCACGGCTTCAACACCCACATCAAAACAATCGGCCGAAGAGCGCGGCGCCAGTATCACGATGGGCGAATCCGCGTTGCGGCCATAAAGCGCCAGAAACAGATCGGACTGTTCGGTCTTGGTCGGCATTCCGGTTGACGGACCAGCGCGCTGGCTGTTGACGAGAATCAACGGAAGCTCGGTCGCGATGGCGAGGCCCAGCGCTTCGGATTTGAGCGCAACGCCCGGCCCGGAACTGGAGGTCACACCCAGGGCGCCGCCATAAGAGGCGCCGATGGCTGCGCAGGCCGCAGCGATTTCGTCCTCGGCCTGAAAAGTTGTGACGTTGTACTCCTTGAGCCCTGCCAGAACATGCAGCAGCGAAGACGCCGGCGTGATCGGGTAGGAAGCCATAACCAATTTGATGCCGGCCAGATTGGTACCGACCGTCATGCCCCAGGCAAGCGCCTCGGTGCCCGTGGCAGTGCGATATTCACCCGGCACAAATTCAGCCGGATTGATGGAAAATACCGGCAATGAGGTCGGCATCTCGGCAGTTTCACCAAATGCATGACCCGCCTTGAGCGCAGCAATATTGGCGGCAGCAATATCCGGTAGTTTCTTGAATTTGGTGCCGAGCCAGCGAACGGTGGACTCGATATCGCGGTCGTACATCCACGAGACCAGACCCAGGGTCCACATGTTCTTGCACCGCTGGGCGTCGCGCTTGCTGACGCCCGTTTCCTTCACGGCTTCAAGTGTGAGCTTGGTGATATCGATGTCGATACGTCGATAAGGCTCGAGCGTGTCATCTTCTAACGGATTGGTGTCGAACCCTGCCTTCTCAAGGTTTTTCGGTGTAAAGGTGCCGAGGTCGGCAATGACGACGCCGCCCTTCTTCAGATCATCAAGATTAACCTTCAGGGCCGCTGGGTTCATGCAAACCACAACATCAGGCGAATCGCCCGAGGTCATAACGGTGCGTGAGCCGAAGTGGATCTGGAAAGCCGATACGCCATAAGTCGTGCCCACCGGCGCCCTGATCTCAGCAGGAAAATCGGGGAATGTGACGAGGTCGTTACCGGCAATGGCGGTTTCTTCCGTAAACAGCCCCCCGGTGAGCTGCATACCGTCGCCGGAATCACCGGCAAAGCGGACGACGACGGCCTCAAGCGGCTCGCGTCGCACGTCCTTCAGGTCGAGCGCTGCGCTACCTGACATGGTTCA
>JABJCZ010000356.1 GCA_018668475.1 Alphaproteobacteria bacterium
ATTCATGAGCTGCGGCAGCTCGGTAATTGCCGCGATGTTCCCGTCATTGTCGTCACGGCCTATGAGGACAAGTCCTATCGCTATAGCGCGTTCGACGCAGGCGCCACGGATTTTCTCACGAGCCCCGTCGATCACAAGGAGTTTCGTGCCCGCACCCGCAACTTGCTGAAGATGAGAGCTCAGCAACTGCTCCTCGCTGAGCGTGCGGTGACGTTGCAGAAGAACCTTGAGAAAAGTAACCGCCTTCACCGGGTCGCACTGCGTGAAAGTGAGGAGAACTTTCGGCTTGTGGTCAACAGCATCCCAGCCATGGTGAGTGTGGTCGACAGCAGTCAAACGTACGATTTCATCAACAACTTTATGGCCTGGTCCCTCGGGATTGACCCGGCCATGGCGCATGATCAGTCTCCGGTAGATCTATTGGGTGCCGACACCGGGTTGCGGCAGCAAAATATTGACGATGAGGTTTTCAAGAATGGCCTCACGCCTGCCGCTTTCGAAGAAAAACTCGTTGACCAGACAGGTATTGAACGCCACCTGTTGACCGTCAAGACTCCCCTCAAGGATACGGCAGGCAAGGTAACCAATGTTGTCACCACGTCGGTCGACATCACCGAACGTAAAACAGCCGAGATGGCACTTGAGGCTCAACGGAACCTATTGCGTCAGGTTCTTGACCTCGACCCCGGATACGTTCTCACCGTCGACACCGGGGGTCGCGTTCGCCTCGCCAACCAGTCCATCGCTGATGCATTCGGTGTAACGCCGCAGCAACTGGTGGGACGGAGCCTTTCGTCCATAACGCCGGTTGCCGACGAGGGCCGGACGCTGCTCAGCGATATCAATACCGCATTCTCTTCTGACACGTCACAGAGTGATGTGGAACGGACCTTGACCACTGCAGATGGACGGCAACATTGGGTCAAGCTCTCTATCGTTCCCTTTGACGACCCTGACACCAAGGAGCGTCGGGCACTACTTGTCGGCATGGATGTGAGCACGCTCAAAGAAGCCGAGAGCGCCATGCACGATGCGAAGCTCGCCGCCGAACTTTCCAACCGGTCGAAATCCAATTTTCTGGCCACTATGAGCCATGAGTTGAGAACGCCACTGAACGCCATCATCGGCTTTTCACAAATGATCAGCGGCCAGGTCCTCGGTGCCATTGAGCCACCCGTGTACACAGAGTACGCGACCGATATCGAAAACAGCGGCAAGCATCTGCACGGCATTATCAGCGACATTCTGGATGTCGCCCTCATTGAGTCCGGCAAATTTTCGCTCAATGAAGGGACTATCGACGTCCCCACGCTGTTTGATTCTCTTGGTCGTCTGCTCCGCGAACGAACGGATCAAAATGATATCGAATTCAGTTGGATGGTCACGCCGGACACCCCGTCGCTCCACGCAGACGAACAACGGGTCAAACAGGTGTTGATGAACATCACGTCAAATGCTGTGAAATTCACGCCGCCCGGCGGCAAAATCAGTATCGAGGCAAAATGTTCTGCCGCTGGCGCCGTCCATGTACTGGTACGCGACACCGGCATCGGCATGGCCGAAGACGAAATCCAGATTGCCCTGGACCAGTTTTCCCAGGTCCAAAGCGGCTTATCGCGCCCTTATGAAGGCGCCGGGCTGGGCCTGCCCTTGTCCGCCGCCCTGCTCGACATGCACAACGCCAAACTCGACATCCAAAGTGGCAAGGGCACCGGCACCCTGGTCACCATTATGTTCCCGAAGGAGCGCTCCATGCCGCAGCGCGCGTCACGATCGGTGTAACGCCAATGGCATTCAAGCAGATGGAAACCGACGGTCACGAGGCAGGAAACACCAGCCAACCGTCGCGCTGGCTCCGGTCTCGCTTAAGTAAACGAGGCGATAGCGAGCACGAACAAATGCTCATTCGCTGCATTATCTACTGCCTGATTTTGGTCCACCTGAACATCGCAGCATTTGGGCCTTCGCACATTGCCGATCATATCGTTGCACCATTCCTCCTCGCCATATGCGGGCTCGTCGTTTCTCTCGGTTTTATGGCTCATCTGGTTTTTCGCCCCGCCAATTCTGTCCCCCGTCGCATCCTGGCAATGATCTGCGACTACGGCGGTATGAGTGTCTTTCTCCATATTGGTGAAAGTCTTACTGCCGCATGGTTTCCTGTTTTTCTCTTTATTACACTGGGTTACGGATTTCGCTATGGGCTCGCGTACCTGTTGCCTGCAACGACGCTCGCCGCGATCGGTTTTGCCACTGTGATCGGCACCACCGCGTATTGGCAGAATCAACTAGGTCTATCGATCGGCTTGCTCGTAGCGCTCATTACTATTCCCGCGTATGCGTCCACTCTGCTTCGCAAATTAACTCTGGCCAAAAAGCAGGCGGAGTCTGCCAGTCAAGCCAAGAGCCAGTTCCTCGCAAATATGAGCCACGAGTTGCGTACGCCGTTGCACGCGATTTCAGGGATGGCCGACTTGTTGCTCGGCACCCGGCTCGATGTAGAGCAGCTCGACATGAGCACGACAGTGAAAACATCATCGAAAACGCTACTGTCGATGATCAATGAAATTCTGGATTTTGAGAAAATTGAATCGGGCAACGTTGAATCCTGCGAAACCGGATTTGACCTGCATGCAACTGTCGCCGCCGTCCGCTCCATGCTCGATGCGCAGGCAACTGAAAAAGGTTTGTCGTTCAACATTCACGTTACCGCGCAGACGCCTTTCCGGCTTACCGGCGACGAACAACATTACCGGCAAGTACTCATCAATTTGGCCGCCAATGCGATTAAGTTTACTGACCGGGGCGCGATCAACATTGTCATCGATGCCGAAATGACCGACGACGCAACGGTTCGATTGCGCACCGAAGTCAACGACACTGGCATGGGGATATCCTCTGAGCATTTTCCGCATATTTTCGACAAGTTCACGCAGGGAGAGCAGACCACAAATCGCCGCTTTGGTGGCACCGGCCTCGGTCTTGCCATCTCGCGCCAATTAGTCAACCTGATGGATGGAAAAATGGGTGTTCAGAGCACCCCCGGCAGGGGCAGCGCATTCTGGTTTACGGTCGACATGCAGTGCAGTGCCGAGCCCGAGCCGTTGCGGGCCGAGAACGAGAATACCATTGGTCGCGCGCTGCTAATCACCAACCGGATTGAAGTTCGCACTTCCATGGTCGCACAGATGCAGGAGGCCGGGCTCGAAGTCGACGTAATGGAGCACGCGCCACGTGCGATGATCCGCTTGCGCAATTGTAGTGCCGCTGATCTGCCGACGGTTATTGTGCTGGATGAGGGCTCCGCCGCCATGTCAGCGCCTGACTTCAAGGCCTCCTTAAATCAACTGGAACGGGCCGACGATATCGCGCTAATCGGCATTGTTGACCAGGCCGCGGCCGGCCCCGACCTCGCAACGGCCCGAGCCGCCTGCCGCTCGCAACTGGTCGTACCACTGGGTGATATCGAAGTATCCCGCGCTATCCATATGGCGCTGGCCCATCGCCAACTTGAGATAGACACCCGCACAGCGATGAACGCGCCGTGGTCGGCCGCCAATCGGCGCCCGCTGAAAGTTCTTGTCGCCGAGGACAACCGCGTCAATCGCAAGGTATTGGCAAAAATTCTGGAGCGCGCCGGCCATAAGGTGACACTGGCCAACGATGGTGACAGCACGCTCGACCTCCTCGAGCAAGAGGACTTCGATATTGTGCTGATGGACATCAACATGCCCGGTACCGACGGCCTGGAGGCCACCAAGCTATACCGCTTCAGCCGCCCGACATCCGAGCATGTGCCCATTGTCGCGATCACAGGTGACGCCTCGAAGGAAGCTCAACAACAGGCAAAAGCCGCCGGCATGGATGCCTTCCTGACTAAACCGGTGGAAACCGAACGCCTCCTCAGCACACTGCAAGCACTTACCGCCGGCGGCCGCGGCACGGCTGAGAGCACGGACGGCCTCGACAACTCAGCCCAGCCAATCACGGAACCTCGCTCTGGCGAGGACATACGCGATATCGCCACGCACCCGAAGTTCCGATTGATGACGGAACCCACAGTCGACGAACGGGTGCTCGATAATTTGCTTGAGCTCGGCGGTGACACTGGCTTTTTCGGCGAACTACTGGATGATTTTCTGGTCGATGCAGAGACCATTATCAACGAAATAACCACAGCCATTTCGGACCGGGATATCTCCG
>JABJCZ010000357.1 GCA_018668475.1 Alphaproteobacteria bacterium
GGCTGCGAGGTCAGCATATGCGAGACGGCGACCGGCGTTGACATGGTACTGCACGGTATTGAGGCCACCACCCTTGATGCCCGTGAAGAGCTTGCCGCCTTTGCCGGCATGGCGGACCTCGCGCGGCTTTCCCTGGAAGCCCCGGGCGCGGTGCCGGAAACCGTTGTCGAGCGCCGAGCGCCCGTTATTCATTTTGGTGATGTGCCGGTGCCGTATCCGGCAGGCGCCTTCCTGCAACCCAGTGAAGATGGCGAAGCCGCGCTGGCCGGCTGGGTGCGCGGCTGGCTGGGCCACGTAAAACGGGTCGCCGACCTCTATGCCGGTCTCGGCAGCCTATCCGTCCCGTTGGCAGCCGCTGGTGCTGGAGTCCATGCCGTTGAAGGCGACGCCCGCATGACGGCGTCGCTTGAAGCGGGGGCCCATCAGGCGCAGCTGCGCATTACTGCCGAAAACCGCGACCTCGCGCGCCAGCCGGTCAATGTCGCCGAACTTAAGGAATATGACGCAGTGATTTTTGACCCGCCGCGCGCTGGCGCCCGTGCCCAGGCAGAGTTGCTGGCGGTCAGCAACGTGCCATTGATCGCCGCCGTCTCCTGCAATGCGGCGACCTTTGCCCGCGATGCCCTGGCCCTCACGGCAGGTGGATATGAGATGCTGGAACTTCATCCGCTGGACCAATTTCCCTACTCACCGCATCTTGAGCTGGCGGCGCTGTTCCGCAAAAATTGACCCGCTTGGCCAGCCAACCGTTGCCCTTGCGGCGGGAAACGATAGATTAGCGCCAACGAAAAAGCAGCCAGGGAGCACGCACGATGGCCACAAAGAAAACCCGCACCGAGTCCGATTCCATTGGCAAGATCAAAGTAGCCGCAGACCGTTACTGGGGCGCCCAAACCCAGCGCAGCCTGCAAAATTTCAAGATCGGCGGCGAGCGGATGCCGGAGCCAATGGTGCGTGCCCTCGGCATTGTCAAAAAGGCGGCGGCCAAGGTCAACGTCAAGCTCGGCGCGCTCGACCGAAAAATCGGCAAGGCCGTTGATCAGGCGGCCGACGAAGTGATTGCCGGCAAGCTCAACGATCATTTTCCGCTCGTCGTCTGGCAGACCGGCTCGGGCACCCAGTCCAACATGAACGCCAATGAGGTGATCGCAAACCGCGCCTGCGAAATTCTCGGCGCGCCGCTCGGCAACAAGGAGCCCGTGCACCCCAACGATCACATCAACCGGGGCCAGTCATCCAACGACACTTTTCCCTCTGCCATGCATATTGCAGCGGTCGAGCAGATCTATAACGAACTGCTGCCAGCGCTTGACCATATGCGCGCTGCCCTCGATGCCAAGGCGAAGGAATGGAAGTCCATCGTCAAGATTGGCCGCACTCATTTGCAGGACGCAACGCCACTGACGCTGGGGCAGGAATTTTCAGGCTATGCAACCCAGATGAAATACGCCGCTCAGCGGGTCAAGGCCGCGCTGCCCAGGCTGCAACAACTGGCCCAGGGCGGTACCGCCGTTGGCACCGGGCTCAACGCCAAGGTCGGTTTTGACAAGGCATTTGCTGCCGAGGTTGCCAAGATTACCGGCCTACCCTTCAAAACCGCCGAAAACAAATTTGAGGCGCTGGCCGCGCATGACGCCATCGTTGAGATGTCAGGCGTACTGAACGTGATCGCTACCAGCCTGATGAAGATTGCCAACGATGTGCGCATGCTTGGTTCGGGCCCGCGCTGTGGCATTGGCGAATTGAATTTGCCTGCCAATGAACCCGGCTCATCCATCATGCCTGGCAAGGTGAACCCGACCCAATCCGAGGCGCTCACCATGGTATGTACCCAGGTAATGGGCAATCACACCACTGTGACTGTAGCTGGCTCGAACGGCCACTTTGAACTCAACGTGTTCAAGCCGGTGATGATCTACAACCTGTTGCAGTCGACCCGATTGATCGCCGATGGCTGCCGCAGCTTCACCGATAATTGTATCGTCGGCATTGAGCCGAACCACGACAAGATTGACGAGCTGCTCTATGGCTCGCTCATGCTGGTCACGGCGCTCAATCCGCACATCGGCTACGACAACGCCGCCAAGGTCGCCAAAAAGGCCTTCAACGACGGGACCACGCTAAAAGAAGCGGCGCTTGCTATGGGCCTGTTGAGCGAGGCCGAGTTCGACAAATGGGTCGATCCTCACAAGATGGTCGGCCCGAGCCGCTAAGGCGACTGCAGGTCAACGTGGCTGGCGCTGTTCAGAAACACTCTGTCCTGATTGAGGGGCACCGCACATCGGTGTCGCTCGAGCCGGAATTCTGGTCGGCGCTCAAACGCATCGCCGCTGCGCGCGGTAAGCCGGTGGGTCAGCTCGTCGCCGAGATCGACAGCACCAACAGCGGCAACCTCTCGTCCGCGCTCCGATTGTTCGTTCTACGGGACGCCGAGGCGCGCGCGCTAGATCGTTAGCAGCACCGCAATACCGTATGCAGCGGTAAAGAGTGTAAGCCCGTGGTGATAGACCGGGTTGCTGGTGCGCAGAAACAAGCGGTTGCCGACCAGCAGGTAAACCGCCCCCGCCACGCCCGCCATTGGCAAATTATTGAGCAATTCCGCTCCCTGATCCAACAGGACTGCAAGCAGGACAATCTGAACGGCGCCAAATGCCAGGTAGTAATGCGCGACCGTATAGCGCACGGCGCCCTTCTCGCTGTGCAGGCCGGTTGCGAGTATGGCCAGCAAAGCCCCACCGAGGTTGGTCAGGCCATGCGTCAGGCCCATGACCACATGATAGATCATGGAGTGCCTTTTTAAGGCATTCGACATCCAGGCGTGGGACCGAACCCAGAGACGTAGCGTCGCCGAGACCAGCAGGGTCGCACCAATCAGAATATTCACCCACGAACCGAGCGAACTGCCATGCAACACCCACAGGCCGACGCCAATCGCAGGCAAGCAAAACAGGTAAAGGTTGCGCGAAACTGGCACCCGGTGTTTGCCTGCCGTCGTCACCTGAAGCAATGAAATAGCAAAAGAGGCAGGCACGAGAATGCCAATAGCGCTGACGAAATCGTACCCCATCAACAACAAGGTCGGCGTGCCGAAGATCAGTACACCCATGCCAAACACGGACTGCACCAGGGCAAGGCCAGCAACCAGCGCCATCACCAGAAAGTAATCAGGAGTCATAAGGGCGTGCGCCGGTCAGTTGCCTCAGTTCTGGAGGGTCTCAAGGATGCCACGGATGAGGTCCTGCGGATCAAGTTTGCCATCGCGCCCGCTAGGCCGTTTGCTGGAGCGCTCAACGGTTATATCACCTTGCTCGCCCCCTTTGGTGGGCCGCAGTGTCGGGGAGGAAGGCTCCCGCATGATCGGCTCCGAGGGCTTGCGAATTGTCGAGTCACGATCGTCGGTTCCGTCATCCGCCTGCGGCACCGGCTCACTGGGCTTGCTGGTAGCTGCGCTTGGCTCGGTCGTGGCTTCCGCTTGCGGTGCAGAGTCAGGTGCGTCCGCATCCGGGTCGCCAAACGTGCCACGCAATAACAGGTCAACAACCGTGCCATCCTCGGCTTTGGCACCCTTACGAAGTTTTGGAATGACCCGTTGTTCCAGCACACGACCGGCAAATCGCTCGACCACAAAAGCCTCCATGCGATCAGTCAGGTATTCGCGCTGCGGCTGATCAATAGGACCATGCAACCGTACGCCAACAGGCGGAGCTTTTGGTTGCTCCGTCAGATGAAACAGCGACGTCAGATCAAGTTGCCAGGCCGGCAGATCAGCTCGGCCCTGCACCCGTCCCTCTCCC
>JABJCZ010000358.1 GCA_018668475.1 Alphaproteobacteria bacterium
CGGCAGCAATTGCGCCAGCGTGGCCGAAGCCGCTGCGAAGGTCGCCGGTGTGGCGAGCGTCCTGCACGCCGATGACGCGGCTTACGAACACGGGCTGGCCGAAAACTTAGCACCGCTCATGGTGTCGCTGGCCGACGACTACGATTACCTGATGGCAACCGCGACGACCTTCGGCAAGAACGTGATGCCCCGGGTCGCCGCCGTGCTCGATATCGCGCAGATCTCCGAGATCAGCGCGGTTATCGACGGCGACACGTTTGTGCGCCCGACCTATGCCGGCAACGCCATTGCAACGGTCAAGAGCATTGACACCAAAAAGGTTATTACTGTCCGCGCCACAGCATTTGATGCGGCGCCGGCAGAGGGCGGCAATGCTGCCGTGACCGCCGTCGCAACGCAGGGTGACAAGGGCCTCTCACGGTTCATCGGCCAGGAGGGCAGCTCTTCTGAGCGGCCCGAACTGACCAGCGCCGATATCATTATCTCCGGCGGCCGCGGCATGCAGTCCGGCGACAACTTTACACTGCTGGAAGCGATTGCGGATCGACTGGGTGCAGCCATCGGCGCATCAAGGGCCGCTGTTGATGCCGGCTTTGTCCCCAATGATTACCAGGTCGGTCAGACCGGCAAGGTCGTTGCGCCGGCGCTTTATCTCGCCATCGGTATTTCCGGCGCGATCCAGCATCTTGCCGGCATGAAGGACAGCAAAGTGATTGTGGCCATCAACAAGGACGAGGAGGCGCCGATATTCCAGGTCGCCGATTACGGACTGGTGGCCGACCTCTTTAACGCCATGCCGGAGCTCGCGGAAGAGCTGGACCGGCAGGGCATTTCCAAGAATTGAGACTGAAACCATGATTGAAACCATCGGTATTATCGGCGCCGGCCAGATGGGCAACGGCATTGCCCACGTCGCTGCCCTGAGCGGCTTCAACGTGACCATCATTGACGTGAACGCGGAGCAGCTCGACAAGGCGCTCCCAGCCATTGAGCAAAACCTCAATCGCCAGGTTGGCAAGAACACGATAACCAAAGACGACAAAGCCGCCGCTCTGACGCGGATCGCTTGCGGCAAGGGAATTGACAATATCAGCGCCTGCGACTTAGTCATTGAGGCCGCGGCAGAAAACGAGGCCCTGAAGAAAGAGATTTTCGGGACGCTCAAGGGTGTGTTGAAGCCCGACGCCATCCTGTGCACCAACACGTCGTCGATCTCAGTGACGCGCCTAGCGGCCAGCACTGACCGGCCCGGCAAGTTCATGGGCATGCACTTTATGAACCCGGTACCGCGAATGGAGCTTGTTGAGCTGGTACGCGGCATCGCCACCGATGTCGATACCTACGAAACCATCCGCGAAGTGACTTTGCGCATGGGCAAAACGCCGGCCATGGCCGAGGATTTTCCGGCGTTCATCGTCAACCGCATTTTGCTGCCGATGATCAACGAGGCGATCTATGCCCTGTATGAAGGCGTCGGCACGGTCGAAGCAATTGATACGGCCATGAAGCTTGGCGCGCACCACCCGATGGGCCCGCTGGAGCTGGCGGATTTCATCGGCCTGGATACCTGCCACGCCGTCATGCAGGTGCTGTATGAAGGCCTCGCCGACAGCAAATACCGCCCCTGCCCGCTGCTCGCGAAGTATGTCGAGGCCGGCTGGCTGGGCCGCAAGACTGGCAAGGGGTTCTACGATTATGCCGGTGAAACGCCGATCCCCACGCGTTAAGGGGCCGGCGTTCGGCAGAAGACGCCGCAAACAAAAAGGCAGGAGCCGACGAAGCTCCTGCCTTTTTTATGCGGTGGCGACCGAGATTAGTGATCGTCGTGGTGGCTGTCGCCGTGCATCTCATCTTGCATTTTGTCGTGCATCTCACCATTCATGTCATGGTGCATGTCGTCGCCATTCATGCTTTCGTGGTCACCTGCCCCCTGCATCATACCCTCAATGGCAGCCGTCAGCGAAATGTCGCCAGCTCCCTCGAAGACCAGAGTAACCGGCACCATCGCGCCGTCCATCTGCATGCCCTGAATGCCAATTAACATGATGTGCATGCCGCCTGGCTCAAGGCGAACCGTCCCGCCGGCCGGAATATCTATGCCGTCAACGCGGCGCATCCGGGCAATACCGTCTTCAATCACCTGGGTATGAAGCTGTACCTTTTTGGCCATATCCGTTCGCACGGCGATCAATCGGTCGTCGGTGTTTCCCTGATTGGTGATTTCAACAAACATCGCACCATTGCGTGCACCCGGCACCTGCTTGACCCAAAGGTGCTTGAGCTCTAGTTGTCCGGCGGATTGCTCATGCGCGATCACCGGCGCAGAAACCACGGCGACCAACAAAAAAACAAACAAGGGCATAAGCCGGCGCTGGATAACTTTCATGGTGCAAACTCTCCGGGCAATGGGAATTTATTCACTCTTCCGATCCAGATCGACCGGCAGAGGACCGTCGGGCACTAGCCCGCCAGCCAGTTTCACTCCAGAAACATGGATACTCGCTACGGGAAGCACAAGGCGATAGTCGTGATTTACCGCAACAAGTCGCTGGAGCCAATCTTTGCCTCGGGACCGCAAGCCAAGAATTTGCGCCCCGGCATGTTGGCGGAGCAAAGCGGCTAACACCTCAGCACTACTGGCTGTCTGCGGGCCGATGAGTACCCGAAGACTGTATTTTGCCACGATCGCAACTGGTGGCGCGATTGACACGGC
>JABJCZ010000434.1 GCA_018668475.1 Alphaproteobacteria bacterium
AAGTGTTCACCGGTTCAACTGTTACAGCAGTTAAGTCAGACCGACAAATATTAATAACAAGTTCAGAAAGTAGCATAGTTACTAGTAACATTTTAGGTAATCCTCTTTCGGATATAGGAATAACTCCTGGCACCTATTCTAACACTTCAATATTAAGTTCTAGTGCTGTAGATTTTGCTTCTTATATTACGAGCCAATCTACTATTGCCGCCCAAGTATCAAGTGACGGCAGAATGATATTCACTAATAGTACAGTAAATATGTCGTTCTCAGGAACAACACAAGCGATGTTAACTAAAATAGGACTTTCATTAGAGTATTCAAATATTACAAGCAACGCCAATTTTAAAGCGATGTTATGGAAATCAATAAGATACACACCAGATTTTAATGGAACATCTTTTACTGAATTCACAACTGCTTTGGGACTAAACAGCAAAAGTAAACTATGGGTAGATAATTATGATACAGATGGTTGGGCAGTATTAAGTTTTGACTCGGGTGTTTATACAGTACACGCTAAACAATCAAAAACTATCAATACAGATTTAACAAGAAGAGTGATAATAAAAGATGGCGAGAATTTTAGAAACCATCAACTATATGACCCTCTCAACTTAAAGATGCCAGGACAAATTGTTTCTAATTTAGATTATGTCACTTGGAATGACCCTGCAAGTTACGACACAACAACAAGTTTAGATATTTGGTTAGATGAGAAATTAGGAAAGATATGGTGGGACACTGAACTAGCGAGGTTCTATCGATATAATGATTACGGAGACGCAAACGGAAACTTAAATGTCAACTACGTTAAAAAATATTGGGGCAAGTTAGTAAAAGAATCTGAAGTCTCGGTGAAGAAATGGATAAAAACTAGAATATTACCAGATGGAATGACATCGTATAATACTAAAAAATATTATGATGAAATTGCAAATAAAGAAGTTACTGACTATTTCTATTGGTCATCAAACAGTGATGACTGTGACGAAATTGCAATGTTGATAAATTCTGAAGGACCAAAAAATAAATTCTTGCCAGTAGGTACATCAAGTGTCATTGTTAGCAACAATGCTACATTATATGACAGTGCAACTATAAGTGCTACACTGGAGTATCAATTAGATAGTGATATTCGTAAGACAAACACTGATTGGGAATTACTATCAAGTGCATCAGATTATGTTATTCCTAAGAAATTCTTAAACGATATGACAGAATCTATCTCTAATACGACTGTTTTAACAACATACGCAACTGGACTTACTGCATCACAATTAACAGATGTAAGTTACGCATATGTTCGAGTTGATTGGATTTCAGCATTAACAACAGATGATATAGTAGTTACAACAGATAGTAAAACAGTAAAAGCAAGTTATTTGGCAATTGAAAGTGGAACTGAGACCGCGGGAACATTCGTAGTTGACAAGGAATACCAGATAGTAACTATTGGAACTACCGATTACACTTTAATAGGAGCGAACAACAACACACTCGGCACTGTATTCACTGCTACTGGTGTAGGAATAGGTACAGGCACAGCAAGTTATTCTAACTTAAAAATATCAAAATCACACACGATGGTCGAGAATGACATATTAAGGGTTTATAAAGTACAAGCAACAGAAGATAACTGGTTCTCAAACAATGCTAATGCTCGAAACAACTTTGCTTCGATTATAAACAACACAATGAGTAGTAAAATGTTAACAACATTATACTCTAATCATGCGGAATATTTGGACACAGATGATATCATCTTCAGTCTAGGTGATTGGTATTTAAACGACAATTACAAGACAATAAATTCTTTCTCATATCTATCAACTACAAAAAACTTTGATATGATTGCTGAGTATAACAAGGGAATAAAATCATTTAAAATAAAATTACCATCTACGAATGAGTATTATTTTGAAGTTGATAATACATTGCAATTGGTCAACAAGAGCAACAGCACATTGAATGTATCTTTTGATAGTCTCGTTTATCCAGAAACAGGATATGATACTTATTATGCTAATGCAGTAGGAGTTCAGATACACGAATTAATGAATATGATTGAAGATTATCCAGATGTTTCGTTTATTAACGATATATTCTTTACTATGATTAAATATCTTTATACTGAAAAAACATATCCTATGTGGCTATTTAAGACAAGTTACATAGACTTGAATTTATATAACAGAGATTTAAAACAATATGCAGTATATCAAAGAGATAGTGAAGACGATGTATTAGAGTATGTCAGAGAGGCTAAGCCATATCACGTTAAGATAAGAGAAACTAAACGAATGTACGGAACATCAGATTCATTAACTGCAACTACTACGATTTCAGAAAAGATGAATATCACCCTAGGCTTTGGTAATAACAAAAGTAGATATGACGAAACATTATACGACGGAAACGCATCAACAGATATTCCTGATGGAGACTATGAGCAGGGAGATTTACTAAGAACTAGATTTGTACCAACAGCCGGTACCACAGGGTTTGATACTGGAGAAGTGAATATTCCTAGCCGAGAATCAACGGTATTAAGATTACAGACATATACTGGTGATATTACGGGCGGTATAGGTTCAGAGACTATTGACAAAACAGTATTTTACGTGTATGATGTATATGGAAGAGGTTATAGTATCGATGTCACAGGACAAGGAACTATTTCTTCTTTTAACGGAACAACTGTTGTTGTTGGAGCAAATTTATCACAGTTTGGTGATGCAACTGACAAGAACAAAAAATTAATAGCAGTGGAGAAAGCGGGTACATCTAATATAGAGTTTATGTTGTATGATAATAAGAGCAGTTCAACACTATCTATCAGTAACAGAGTGTTATATACTGGACTAGGTCATACCTTTGCGAATAATGATGTAATTTATGCACTTGATGTGCCAGTAGAGTTAGTTAGAAATAATAATG
>JABJCZ010000359.1 GCA_018668475.1 Alphaproteobacteria bacterium
GCGTTAGTGACGTCGCGGTCAAGGACGGCAAGATTGCCGCGATTGCCGAAAACCTATCGGCCAATGGCAGAAAATCTGTCGATGCCGCCGGCAAGCTGGTCATCCCGGGGATGATCGACACCCACGCCCATGTTTATGAACATGTCAGTGGCCGATTTGGCATGAACCCCGACCTGGTCGGCGTCCGCTCAGGCGTGACTACGGTGATCGATCAGGGTGGGCCGAGCTGCATGACCTTCCCCGGCTTTCGCAATTTCATCGCCAAGCCTGCCAAAACCAACGTCCTGGCTTTTATTTCGATCTATACCGTTGGCGGGCTTGAAGGCCATTACTACCCCTATCTTTATGGCCCTGGCGGCGTCGATGCAGCAGCCTGCGCCAAAGCGGCAACTGCTAATAGCGACATCGTCAAAGGCATCAAAGCGCACGCCGAACCGGGTGGCCTTTCACGCTGGGGTTTGGAAACACTAAAACTTGCCAAGGATGCCTCCCGCGAGGCTGGCATCCCCGTCTACATCCATCTGGGCGAGTTGTGGCCGACAGAAGGTGGTGTCGATGTCGACATGGATGAGCGCCTACCAGAGATCGTTGCCCTGATCGACGAAGGCGATATCCTCGCGCATCCGTTTACGCGCCACCCCGGCGGGTTCGTCAACAAGCACGGTAAACTGCACCCCATCGTTAATGAAGCCATCGACAAAGGCGTGTTGATCGATATCGGTCACGGGTCGCATTTCAGTTTCGAAATGGCGCGCGCCGTTCTTGATGCCGGAGTCCTGCCGACCACGGTTGGTGCTGACATGCACGGCTATAACACCCATGTTCCAGCGGAGGCCGGTACGCCCGACGATCATCCTGATGATGAAATGCATCTATTCGCCGGACAGGCCCGGTTCAGCATGTGCCACGCGATGACAGAATTGATGGCAATGGGCGTTAACATGGAAGACACGATCCCGATGGTGTCTTCTAAATGCGCCGAGATGATCAGCATGGGAGACGAGCTCGGCACGCTCGGAATCGGACGCACCGCCGATATTTCGGTGTTGCATGATGAGACCGGCGAATGGGTTTTAGAGGATAACAGCGACGTTCAGGTCACGACTAAACGCCGGCTCCGCCCAGCGTTCTGTATTCGAGCGGGAGAATATTTCGAGGCCGATGCGCCGATCCTGCCTGTGTAATCCTGTCCAATCAGACGGGTTAAGGAACCAAGTTGAAAATCAGCCTCGTCACACCGGCAGGAAAAAAATCCCGTGCTGGCAATCGAACCACCGCTGTGCGCTGGGCGAGAATTCTGCGCGATCTTGGCCATCAGGTTAACATCGCCGAACAAGATAATGGTGACAACGCCGACATGATGGTCGCCGTGCATGCCTGGCGGTCACATCAATCGATCAAAGCATTCTCCGACAATCATCCCGACCGGCCCTTGGTCGTTCTACTCGCCGGGACCGATATTTATGCCTTCCAGCACAGCCATCCCGAAGAAACGCTCGACTCAATGGAACGTGCGACAGCCCTGGTCTGTCTCCACGATCTGGTCCATCAGGCGATCCCAAAGAAGTTCGGCAAAAAGCTGAATGTTATTTACCAGTCCGCGCCACCACTTTCGGCACCGCGCCAGCCCAGTAAACGCAATTTTGATATCTGCGTCATCGGTCATTTGCGTGATGAAAAAGACTCGCTGCGCGCCGCCTATGCCGCCCGGCTGGCCACACCTGAGTCCAAGCTCCGTATTCTCCATCTCGGCAAGGCCCATAACAAGGAATGGGCACGGGCAACCACCAAGGAAGTCAAAAATAACCCGCGTTTTCAGTCGCTCGGCGAAGTTCCGGGCTGGCGAGTCCGCCGCCAGTTTGCCACCAGCCACGCCATGGTGATGAGTTCGGTCATGGAGGGCGGCGCCAATGTGGTATCCGAGGCCATCGTAGCCGGCCTGCCAGTTATCGCCAGCGACATCTCTGGCAACCGCGGTCTGTTGGGAGACGCCCACGAAGCCTATTACCCGGCGGGCGATGAGAATGCGCTCGCACAGCTATTATTGCGTGCTGAAACCAACCCAGGTTTCCTGCCTGCTGTCAGCGCCGAGGCCACGCGCGGGGCAGCGCGATTTTCCGCGGAGGCCGAACTGGAACATTGGCGAGCGCTGCTAGCCGATCTAGGCTAGGACGCATATTTGTGCCAAAAGGTTTCTGGGTGGGCGCGTAACCGCGTCAGACGCTGTCGAAGCTGGTACGCAAACGCAACCTTGCGCGAATCGTCCTGGAGGCCCAATCGACGAC
>JABJCZ010000360.1 GCA_018668475.1 Alphaproteobacteria bacterium
CGCCTCCGCCGGCACCTCCAGCGGCACAGTTTTGCAGGGCACCAGCTCGACCTTCTGGCCACGTAGCAGGCCGGCAAACTGATACTCCGACAGCGTATCCGGCACTGGCGTAACGGCGGCGAGGATAACGCCAGGGTCCGCGCCGATCACGACCGCTGCCGGCAGCGGCTCGGGTTTCTCCGATTTCCAGCGGGCATGATGCTGGGCGCCGCCGCGATGTTTCAGCCAGCGCATCAGGGTCTGATTTTTGTTTAGCACCTGCATCCGGTAAATGCCGAGATTGTAATTGTCGGTGCTCTCGCTCCCCGGCCCTTTGGTTACCACCAATGGCCAGGTGATGAGTGGCGCGGGCTCATTTGGCCAGCAGGTTTGGATGGGCAATCGGGAAAGATCGATCTGGTCGCCGGTCAGCACGACATCCTGGCAGGGGGCGCTGGCCGCCTGCTTGGGTTTCATCGCCATGACGGTTTTCAGCAGCGGCAGCATTTCAAAAGCTTCGCGCCACCCACCCGGCGGTTCGGGCTGACGCAGAAACGCCAATGTCTCGCCGACTTCGCGCAGCTCTTCCGGCTCGCGTCCCATGCCCCAGGCAACGCGCTCGACGGTGCCAAATAAATTGACCAGCATCGGGCTGTCGTATCGTTTGCCGTTTTCGTCCACAACGTTTTCAAACAGCACCGCCGGCCCGCCTTCGGCAATCAGCCGAGTCTGGATTTCCGTTACTTCAAGCGAAGGCGAAACCGGCTCGCTGACCCGCACAAGCCGGCCTTTCTGCTCCAGGTGGGCCATGAAGTCGCGCAACGATTTATATGACGGTTTTTGGGCCATGATGTCTTCCCGATACGGTGGCCGAAACGGTGGTGCAGCATAGAGGCCGCATGTGCTTAGGCACGTCAAGCCTCGTCTGGGCCGGTGGACGGCGCGGGGTGCAATTTCCTAACATGGTGCCCAGCGAGAGAAGGGCAGAATGGTAGTTAACAAAAAACACCCTGCGGAGGTCGTCGCGGAGGCATCGGGCTATCCCTTTGCCCGGCCCGGCCACTCCTTTCTGTTTCTGGATGGGGAGGTCGAACCGCTGCCCGCACTTGACCTGACAGGGCTGGATGCCCGATTGGCGGCGCACGGTTTGCCGTTGATGGCGGCGCGAACGCCGGTATTGGCCTATGGCGCAAATGCCGCGCCGGAGCGCCTCGCGCTCAAGTTTGCACCGCTGCAGCCTGGCATAGGTATTCCGGTTCTTCAGGCCCGCTTGTTTGATTTCGATATTGTTCATGCCTGTCATTTTTCGAGCTACGGGGCGATTCCGGCGACGCTTCAGGTTTCGCGAGGTACGGTCGTGGATGTCGCGGTGACCTGGCTTGACGATCGCGCGCTCGCGCGGATGACCGACACCGAGCTTGGCAACGCCAACTATGCCTACGGCCTGTTGCATGATGTTCATATTGAAGTCAGCGGACTGGCGCCGCTCACAAAAGTGGCGAGCTACTGGACGCGGCGCGGGTGCCTCAACCTTGGTCAGGGGCCAATTGCGCTGTCGGCAATATCAGCCGAAGCCCGAGATTTTTTGTCGATGGCCAAGCGGGATGTGCTAGCAGCGGCGCGGGATCATTTCGCTCCAGGGGCTGCGCTGGATGATTTTATAGTCGAGACCGTGGCGGATGCCGATCTTCGGCGTGCCCGCAGTACACAGCTTGCGGATCAGGCAGTGCCGTTTTTGTATGACGGGATTGAGATCCTGATTACCGGCTGACGTCGGTGTGTCACGCCAATACCCGGGCAGTGACGATGCCAGCAAAAATAATTGCGCCCACCCAACTGTTCGCCTTGAAGCGAGCAAGGCAGTTGGCAGGCGCGTCGAGCTTGAGAGTCGAAACTTGCCATATGAAATGCAGGCCGCTGACCCCGAGTGCAATCCAGAACGGCCAAGCGATATGCGCCAGCGCGCCGGCGATGGCGATGGCGGCGAGGGTCAGTCCGTAAAATACCAGCAGCCACGGCTTAGAGTTGCCGCCCAGCGCCAGCGCGGATGACTTTACGCCAATCAGCACATCGTCTTCCTTGTCCTGGTGGGCATAGATGGTGTCGTAGCCGAGCGTCCAGAACAGGCCACCGGCATAGAGGATAATCGCGGGCCACCCCAGTGTGCCGTCAACTGCTGCCCAGCCCACCAGGGCGCCCCAGTTGAAGGTGAGTCCCAGAAATGCCTGCGGCCAATAGGTAATGCGTTTCATGAACGGATAGGTAAAAACCAGCACTAGCGATGCCGCGCCGATGATGATGGCGACGGTGTTCAGTTGAAGTAGGATCGTCAGTCCGGCGGCGAGCAGCAGGGCCAAAAATATAACGGCGCCACGCACACCGACGGCGCCGCTCGGAATTGGACGGGTGCGGGTGCGGGCGACGCGGGCATCGAACTTCCGGTCGGCAATATCGTTGAAAGTGCAGCCGGCACTGCGCATAACCAGCGCGCCCATGGCAAAGAGCGCGCAGAGCCGGGCGTCGGGCCAGCCGTCGGCGGCAAGTGCAAGACTCCACAGGCCGGGCCAGAGCAGTAGCCAGGTGCCGATGGGGCGGTCGAGTCGGGCCAGCGATGCAAAGGGTTTGAGGCGGCGCGGCAAAAGGCGCTCGATGGGGCCAGAGGGCGCATCGGTTGCGGAAGGTGACGGGGTTGCCTGTGCTCGCATGGGCTCTGTGATATCGTGCGCCCGTTAGTTAAACAAGCAGGCCCGAACGACAACAGCACCCGGATACCGTGACTGATACTTCCTCAACAGCGCCACGCGGCCGCCGCACTCGCTTGTTCGTTGACGCCCCGCTTGCGCCTGGTAACGCCGTTCCGCTCGCTCCTGATCAGGCCCATTATCTGCGAAACGTGCTGCGCCTCTCTGTCGGTGCGGCGGTCCTCGCTTTCAATGGCCGGGATGGTGAGTGGGACTGCGAACTTGCGGCACTGGGTAAGAAAAGCGGCGCGCTGATAGCGAGCACACAGCGGCGCGAGCAGGCAGGGGGACCGGATTGCTGGCTTTTGTTTGCGCCGGTCAAGTCGACCCGTACTGATTTCATGGTGGAAAAAGCGACTGAGCTTGGCGCGCGCCGGCTGGTGCCTGTGTTGACCCGCCTTACCCAGACCGCACGGCTCAAGGTTTCGCGGCAGCAGGCACATGCTATCGAGGCCGCCGAGCAATGTGGCCGGCTGGACGTGCCGCAGGTTCTGGGCCCCCGCCCATTGGCGGCGGTGCTTGACGACTGGCCGGCCGAACGGGCGTTGCTGTTTTGCGATGAGGCCGGTGGCGCGCCGCTCGCGGCATTTGCCGGGCGTCTGCCGCAGTCCGCACCCATTGCGATTCTGGTTGGGCCGGAAGGGGGCTTTGATGAGGGCGAGCGAACGCTATTGCGGGCCCGCCCCTTTGTGCATGCTGTCTCGCTGGGTGCGCGCATTTTGCGAGCAGAGACCGCTGTCGTGGCAGCGCTTGCCATTACCCTTACCGCAATGGAACATGAGGACTGATGCTGCGGTCAAAGACTTGCCGCCGTGCGGTAATCGGCGTATCAGGTTTTCGGGCGGGTTAGTTTGTGGCCCGCGCCAACGAATTCGAGCGACAGATTTTCATGAGCCAGACCCGCCGTGGCTGATACAGAAGCCGTCACTGATATTCGCGATCTTGTCGCGTATCTCGAATCCGGAAGCAAATCGCCTGATCAATGGCTGATTGGCACGGAGCACGAAAAGTTTGGCTATCGACTTTCCGACCTGAAGCCGCTGCCCTATGAAGGGCCTGACGGGATCGGGGCCGTGCTCGAAGGTCTGATGCGGTTTGGCTGGGAGCCCTACCGTGAAGGCGACAACATAATTGCGCTGCTGCAGGATGGTGCGTCAGTCTCGCTGGAGCCGGGTGGCCAGTTTGAGCTGTCCGGGGCGCCGCTGCCGAATTTGCACCGTACCTGTGATGAGCTGCACACCCACCTCGACCAGGTGTCGGAGGTGGCAAAGGAACTCGGGATCGGCTTTTTCGGGATCGGGTTTCAGCCCAAGTGGACGCGCGATGATATCTCGTGGATGCCGAAGGGCCGCTACAAGATCATGAAGGCCTACATGCCGACGCGCGGCAACCTGGGCCTCGACATGATGACCCGCACGGCGACCGTGCAAGTCAATCTCGACTTTTCCAGTGAAGCCGACATGGTGCGTAAAATGCGGGCCGGGCTCGCGCTGCAG
>JABJCZ010000361.1 GCA_018668475.1 Alphaproteobacteria bacterium
ACCGTGGTGTCTTCGGTGGTCGCAATGCCCTGCGAAATACCAATGACGCCGGAAATATCGTGCAGCGGAGTCTCACCACCCGACAGTCCACTGTGCGCCAGGCCGGCGAACGCACCAGCATCATCCAGCGCACTCAACTGCGCGCTGACCTGGCCGATATCGACGCCGCGAATGACACCATTGCCACCGGCGAGATGCACTTCACCACCGAGCCCGCGTACCAGCTCGGCCTCGTTTGCGCCCTGCGTGGCTAGTCGCCCGTCCAGCGTGATGGCACCGCTTACAGCATCTATCCCGCCGGTTTGCATGAGCAGCATTTCCATATCTGCACCGGCCAGCTTGAAACTGAGCGTCGCTCCCGGCGGCGCGCTGTTGGCAATCCGGCCTTCGGCTTCGAACAATCCGTCGAATATGCGCCCGCGCAGTGAATAAATATCGAGCGTGCCGTCGGCAATGGCTATGTCGAGCTCGGCTTGCTCAAACCGGTAGCCCGAAACGATGAACGCCTGCGCCCGCAACCTGATATCAGCCGTGACTTCATCCAGGACAGCGAGGTTGATCGGCTCGGTGGACCACCTCCCGTTGTCCCCACCACGAACGACCGTCTGACGGCCCGACGCTCCGGAAGCGGCTTCGTTGCCTCCCCGGGTATCCTCAGGACTTGCCGCAGCGGCACCACCGATCAGCGCGGCCAGGTCGAATTCGTCAGCTTCAAATTTCGCCTTGATTACCGGGAGCGGATCATCGAGTACAACATCACCGCTGCCTCTGAGCGAATTGCTGCCAAGGGTGGCATCAAACCCCGAAACTCGTGCTTGCCGGGCATCGCCTTCAATCCGCGTGCGCACCTTCAGCGCGCCGCCGGCTGCGGTATGCGCATTGTCACCGGCGACGGCCCGCAACAGGGCGCTGGCATCTTCGGCGCCAAGGTCAATATTAAGGTCATAGATGGGTGCCGCCGTGTCAGCGCTTGTCACCGTGCCGGCCAACTGCAACAAGGCATCAGCGGCCTCAACGCCCAAGTTGACCTGCAGATTGCCGAGGTCACCGTCCAGCCCGCCATCTACCGCCAGTGCCCCTAACCGTTGCACCGCAGCTGGAGCATCAAAGCCCATGGCTTGCACAAAACGCCCGGCATCGTCGGCCCGAAGCCGTAACCCAAGCGCAATGGCCGGTTTTCCCATCGGGCGTTCGATGGTGCCAAAAAGGGCTATATTTCCAACCGCGCTGGTGGTCTCCACGGTAATAGACAATGCCGCCTCATCGCCACGCAGCGATGCAGTCAGGCCTACCCCACCAATAGCCTGAGGCTTGATATCCGTCTTCACCTCCAGCGCGCGCAGCAGCGGCGCCAGCGAGTCAGCATCACCGGTCAGGGTGAGATCAACCACCGGCGCCGCCGCCACATTGGCAATGGCACCGCTCAGGTCAAAGCGGGCGCCCGCCGCGCGCTTGACCGAAGCGCGGCGGATGGTCAGGTCTCCATCTTCCAGCCTGCCGGCCAGCGCGACTTCTTCCCAGGCGACCCCACTTCGCACCAACGCCCCTATTGTCAGTTCAATATCGACATCCGCGCCCGGCAGGACCGCAAGTAACTGTGTGGCTGGCAATGTTGGCGCCTCTTCGGTGGCATCAACTGGCGCCCCACTGCCCGCAACACTTTCCGCCACTACACGGCCAGTCACCGGCGCAGCTCGGGGCTGGTAGGCGTCCCAGTTGAGACGATCAAGGCTTAGCCGGGTCAGGATACGCGGGCGCCCGACGCGGTCGATAGCGATATCACCGGCCAGCCGCGACGCATCGATCCGCAAATCAGCGCCCTGCAATGCAATACGGGTCGGCGACAGAACAAGCGCCGCACTGCCGCTTGCCCGACGCAACCGGTCGGCGGGAACATCAAGGGGCTCGACATCAAGCCAACGCATGGCCGCGCGCAGATCATCGGCCACAAACTCGACCCGGCCATCAAACGCGAGGCCACCCGCCGCTGGCGAAAGCTGCCCAAACAAGGCCGCGTCCGCCGCCCCCGGCATGAGTGCACCGGCCTGCTCCACCGTCAAAACGCCTTCATCCAGCGCCAGAACCGCCCTGACCTGGCGAATGATGCCGCCCCGGTAGCGCACCGCGTCAGCCGTAATTTCTGCGCCGCCAGACAAGCTGGCTGGCATATCCGTCAACAGCGCCCCAAGCGCCGCCTCGATCGGTAACGGCCCGCGTGCGAACGCCGGCGCAGGGTCAGGCGCGCCGGCTGGCCATCCACCCGAACGCGCACCCGTGCCAGGGTCAATTTTCGCATCGCCCGCCGAGCCGGCAGCGTAAAACACATCCAGATCAAGCCCCCGCAAACCAAACGCGGCGTCAACCCGCCCGGCGGCATTTACGGGACCGGCCAGCCAGTCAAGCCGGCCACTGGCCTGCACATCGCCGACCGTGAACCGCACCTCATCGAGCCCGAGCGAGCGGCTTGTCAACGCGGCCTGTGCCTCAAGCGCAAACGGCCGGGTGAGCGCCGGCGTTGCCCCACCGTTTGCCACCTCGCCATCGACTGCCGCGTTGCTCAACGCCGCGAGCAGCGCCGCAAAATTGTCTCCCCGCGCGCTCAGGTCCCCGCGCAGGCGCGGTTCCGTCCCTCGCGGATCATCGACAACGCCTTCAAACTCGCCGGTCAGCAGGCCTTTGCCAATATCCAGCGACGCCGTTGCGCGCATCGGCCGGCCAACCCTGATCTCTCCGGCATGCACCACAAACCGAGCGGCGATATCACGGGCCACAAACGAGCCTTCAGCCTGAAACGGACCATCAAGCGATGTCGCTGTGAGATCCGCATTAATCCGCTGAACATATTCGGTTTTGCCCGTGGCATGATCCCGCCAGATCAGCGTGCCGTTGCGCAAAACGACATCATCAAGTCGAACTCCCGCATCGCCGTCACTCGCCGCGCCGGCATCGACACCGCCCTCATCTGCCCCGCCATCTTCCGTCGCGACCGGCTCGAATTGCCAGTTGGCCCGGCCATCCTCCAGTCGCTCCAGCTCGATCACCGGGTCCACCAACGTGAGGCTCGTCACCTGAATTTCACCGGTGATCAACGGGCCAAGAGCGAGATGAAGCTGCAGTGACTTGAGCCGCGCCATGTCGGCGCTGGTCGCACCCGCCATATTTGCCAGGCGGACGTCATTTACCCGTAGTCGGGGCGACGGCAACAGCGTGACGTCGATATCACCATCTATCCACAGTTTGCGCCCGGTTGCGGCCTCGATCTGGGCCGTAATGTCTGGCTTGTAGCTGTCCCAATTGATCACCGCTGGCGCAATAAACAGCGCCGCTACAACAACGACGAGCAGAGCAATAATGCTGTAGACGATCTTCACGGGCGTTTCTTGTCACTTTCAGCGGCGCCTGCCATCAGGTGTGCCGTTTTCACATTTTCGCGAGGGCCGGCGCCCGGATAGCTGACTGGGACAGATTAAAGGATGCCCCGATTAGGCCAGATTCCATACTATCGGGTTGCGCAGATGATGAAACCGGCGAGCTTGGTTTTCCCCACTAAGCCAATCAAGCACCCGCGCGAGGACCACAGGCCTTGCGCACAAGGTCGTCTTGCGTACAGGATTGGTTTGAAATGTGGCCAATACATGGCCGAATTATGATCCGACTTCGCGAAATGCAACAGGGAAGAGGCGCGAATGGGCGATATCGTCAACCTCAACAAATTCCGCAAAAAGCGCGAGCGTGAGGAGCGCCAGGCGGAAAGTGCCAACAACAATGCCCGCTCCGGCCGTAGCAAGGCCGACCGTGCGGCCACCGCGCAGGATTCCGGACGGGAAAAGGCTGACCTCGACGGCAAACGCATGAGCCCTAGTGAAGATGACAATCCGTGTGAGCCCGACACGCCGCCCGAGCCGGCTTAACCGGCCTTCTGACAAAACCACTTGCCGGCCATAGATCATGACTATTGATGCGCCCCTGATACTTCACCGCGAAGTCGTTCGCCCCGAGTGGATTGACTATAACGGCCACATGAACGTCGCCTATTACGTGATGATCGGTGATCACGCGACAGACAAGCTGTTCGACTGGATTGGCATGGATGCGGCCTACGTAAAGCGCGAAAACAAGTCGAGCTTTGCCATCGATATGCGGGTGCTGTATTTGCGCGAGTTGCTGGAGGGCATGCCGGTGATCGTCAAAAGCCAGCTGATCGCGCACGACGCCAAACGACTGCATTTTCTCCACTCAATCGAGCACGAGACGGAAGGATTCGTCGCCTGCCTGAATGAATTTGTCGGCATCCACATTGATATGGCGACCCGGCGCTCTTCACCTTTTCCCGATGTTCTGAGCGAGCGGATTGAGGCCTTGGCGGGCGCCCATACGTCTCTGCCGATACCCGACGCGATCAGCCGGCCGGTCGGGCTACAACGGGCATGATCGAGGCCCGGAACGGCCCGTCTCTGTTCAACGCCAGGCGCCCCTCTTGAGCACGCCGCCCTCACCGTCGACACAACCGACGGGGTCATCCGGAACTTTCAATCCGCTGCGTCAATTCTTGCGCAATGAGCACTTGCTGCTATTTGCACTGGCCATCGTTATTGGCGTCGGCGCGGCCTATGCGGCAATTGGGTTTCGCAAACTGATCGGCCTTGTACAGCTCGGCAGCTTCGGCACGGCCAGCGAGAGCCTCGCCAGCACGGTTGCGGCCCTGCCAGCGTGGCAGGTTGTGCTGGTGCCCGCTGCGGGCGGGCTCGCGGTCGGGCTGATCGTCCGATACGTCATCAAGGGCCAGCAGCCTCACGGTGTTGCTGAGGTCATCGAGGCCACCGCCATGCGCGCCGGGCGCATGACCGCGCGCGAAGGCATCGCCGCCGCCACCGCCACGGTTATTTCAGTTGGCACTGGCGGGTCAGTAGGGCGCGAAGGCCCGGTGGTGCATATGGGCGCAACCATTGCATCGCTAATTGGCACGCGCCTGCACCTGTCGCGTTCTCTAACGCTCACCCTGTTGGGCTGCGGAGTTGCATCCGCCGTTGCCGCATCGTTCAACGCGCCTATTGCCGGTGCCTTTTTTGCTTTGGAAGTGGTCGTTGGACATTATGCGCTCTCAGCCTTTTCGCCGGTCGTCGTCGCCTCGGTGGCGGGCACGATCATCGCCAGATTGCATCTCGGTGATTACCCGGCGTTCGTGGTGCCCGTGCGCGAACTGGTCTCGTTTGCAGAAATTCCGGCCTTTTTGCTGCTTGGCGTGGCCAGCGCCGGCGGCGCCATTCTCTTTACACGCTCAACATTGTTGGTTCGCACGCTCTGGAACAAAGTGCCGGCGCCTGTCTTTATCCGCCCGGCCATCGCCGGGCTCGCGATTGGCGCCATCGCGCTGGCGCTACCGGAAATTCTGGGTGTCGGGTATGAAGCAACGGACCAAGCCCTGCGCGAGGCCTTGCCGCTCGGCCTGTTGTTGGTGTTGCTTGTAGCGAAAATCGGCGCGAGCGCTCTTTGCCTCGGTTCCGGCATGGCCGGCGGCGTGTTCTCGCCCTCGCTCTTCATTGGCGCCATGCTGGGCGGCGCGTTCGGATTGATCGCCGCGATGGTTTTCCCGGACCTCGCATCCAGCCAGGGGGTTTACGCAATTGCTGGCATGGGCGCGGTCGCCGGGGCCGTGCTGGGCGCGCCGATGTCCACCATTCTGATGATATTCGAATTGACCGGCTCCTATGAAATTACCGTGGTGGTGATGGTGGCGACTGCCGTCGCGGCCCTTGTCACCCGCCAACTTGCCGGACGCAGCTACTTCCACATGCTGCTGGCCGCGCGCGGGGTGCGCGTCGAGGAAGGCCGCGAGGTCGGCCATATTGGCGATATCAAAGTACGCGACGTCATGACCCAAGATATTCATCGGCTCCCGGCTTCTGGCGCCATCGACGACATTAAACGGTTGCTGGCGAGCGCGCCGGACACCGACATCGTTGTTGTGGATGAAGCAGAACAACTGGTTGGCATGGTTGGCTTTGCTGACATCAGGGATATTGCCTTCGAAAATGAGCATGATCCGTCCCTCACCGCAGCGGATGTGGCGACCCGCAGCCCGGTTTCGCTGCTGGCCGATGATGATATTGCGACCTGCCTGCGCCTGATGGATGCCAATGACCTGCGCCGCCTGCCAGTCATAGAGGGTGACGGCAATAACCAAGTGGTGGGCGTGGTGCGCGAGCGCGACGCCGTGCATGCCTATAACCGGGCGCTGGTCACGGCTCGGCGCGAGTCAGAAGGCGGCGGCTGAGCCGTCAACACCGGCCGATAATCCTGGCCGTCGGCGGCTGCGAATCGGGCATGCCGGTGTATACTGGCGGCTTGGTGAGATACGCACCCA
>JABJCZ010000362.1 GCA_018668475.1 Alphaproteobacteria bacterium
ATTGGCTCTTGGCGGATTCGACGCGGTGACTATACTCGCCGCGCTGAATGTCGGAAGGAAAATAAATGACCAACGCACGCTATAATGTAATCGGTGTCGGCAACGCCATCGTCGATGTAATTTCTGCGGCCCCCGAAACACTCCTTCAGGAGCTCGGACTTGATAAAGGCGTTATGACGCTGATCGATGGCGAACGAGGCGAACAGCTTTACGCCGCGATGGGCGCTAAGGTCGAAACCTCCGGCGGTTCGGCGGCCAACACCCTTGCGGGGATCGCTTCATTGGGCGGAACGGGTGCCTATATTGGCAAGGTCAAGGATGACGTGCTTGGTCGGGTTTTCCGGGACGATCTCATGAAAACCGGCGTCGATTATCGTACGGCGCTGGGCACTGATGGACCGCCAACGGCGCGCTGTTTGATCTTTGTGACATCTGACGCCGAGCGCACCATGCAAACCTGTCTCGGTATCTCGGTTGAGCTGGGTCAGGGCGACATTGAAAAAGAGGCTATTGCGGACGCTGAGATTACGTATCTCGAGGGCTACTTGTTTGATCCGCCAGAGGCGAAGAAGGCTTTCGTAAGGGCCGCAGAACTCGCTCATGCGGCTAATCGCAAGGTCGCCTTATCTTTGTCTGATGCGTTTTGCGTTGAACGGCACCGGGCGGAATTCATGCATCTCATTTCTGGGCACGTTGATATCCTGTTTGCCAATGAGACGGAGATCACGTCGCTTTTCGAAGTTGGCACTTTTGAGGAAGCGGTGAAGTTAACCGCGGGGCATTGTGAAATCGCTGCCCTGACTCAGGGCGCAAAGGGTTGTGTCGTTGTTGAAGAAGGCGCGATGCATGAAGTTGCTGCTAAACCGGTCGAGAATGTTGTTGATACAACGGGCGCTGGCGATCTGTTTGCCGCAGGATTCCTGTATGGTCTTACGAGAGGGTTTGAGCTTCCCAATTGTGGCGCGATCGGTTCTTTAGCCGCCGCAGAAGTCATCAGCCATTATGGCGCACGGCCAGAAACCCCCCTGTCTGATTTGCTGGCTGCCAGCGGTATTTGATACGGTAATTGACCCTCGCCCTGATTCACCGATACCCGTATCATTGTCGGCATTCTTATTGATTAAGGGTAAGAGCCCTGAAGGCATGCGGTGAGCGCTGAAACGGTTTGCGTTGTTGGTTCAGGTCCGGCTGGTGCGACGGCGGCGTATTTTCTATGGCAGGCAGGGTTTGACGTAACGGTCCTGGATGGTGGGTTGGGGCCGGAGCCTGACGTCACTAGGGATATTGCCGATTGGTTTGAGAGCCAAGACGACGAAAAACTAATCAGTGCAGCGACATCCCGGACGGAGAGTTCCCGGCTTACAAAACCGGATCTCGCGGAGAAATTATTTCTCGGATCAGATTTCGTCTATCGCGACACCGATCGCGTGTTGCTGGAGAGTGTCGAAGACGCCGATATTCGCACGTCGCTGGCTGTTGGTGGGTTGAGTAATGTATGGGGTGCCGCAGCGTTGCCCCTCACCTCGTGGGATATCGAAGGCTGGCCTATCACGCTCGATGATTTGGCCCCCCACTATGAGGTACTGCGAGAAATCATTGAAATCAGCGGCAAAAAAGACGGATTAAGCGCGAGCTTCGGGGATTCCGTGACGCCGCCTGCTTTTCCACTTGGTTTGCAGGGTGATGCGCTTCTCAAAGGTTTAGCCAATCATCGTGAAGCGCTGGCGACGCGTGGTATTGCATTTGGCCGTGCTCGTGTAGCGGTCGGAAACAAGTATTCGCAACAGCCTGAAGGCTGTGTTTCTTGCGGTCATTGCATGATCGGCTGTCCGCATCGCGCAATTTTCAACGCGGCCTTTGTCATTGAGTCGTTGCAGGGACGCGACCGTTTTGCCTATCGGGGCGGTTGTGTCGTGGATCGTGTCGTAGAAGATAGTGAAAGCGTAACGGTTCAGGGTCGCGGGCTCGATAATGACGCGCCGTTTGAAGAAAGATTTGAGCGCGTTTTTGTCGCAGCGGGTGCGGTCTCGACGACAGCAATAATTGCGCGTTCCCGGCCGACCGGCGGAACGCCGATTCTATTACGTGACAGTCAGCTTTTTGTATTTCCGCTCATCCGTTTTCGGGGCACCAAAAACGCTGCTCTTGAAAAAACAAACCGACTCGCCCAGGCGTTTGTTGAAATCGACGACGCTTCTCTATGTGACCGACTCGTGCATTTACAGCTCTATGGTTACAACGATGTTTTTATGGGCGCTGTGAAGGAAAAGCTGGGTCCTATAAATTCGGTAGCGCCGTTTTTGATCAATTTTCTGGCCCGTCACGCGATGATTGCTCAGGGCTTTCTGCATTCTGACTATTCCGGCTCAGTAGAACTTTCGCTTGGCCGGTCGGGGAAAATTCAGTTAAAGGGCGAACCTAACGAGCAG
This sequence comes from Alphaproteobacteria bacterium, assembly GCA_018668475.1. Lineage (GTDB taxonomy): Bacteria > Pseudomonadota > Alphaproteobacteria > UBA828 > UBA828 > JABJCZ01. The sequence continues at coordinate 2,430 of JABJCZ010000362.1, forward strand.
GCTCATAAAATTGCCCGCGATACGCAGAAACACATCATGCGGTCTTGGCGTGGATTTGGCGGGGTGCCGGTACCGGGTCAGATTATGGTGCCGCCACCCGGTGCCAGCCGACATCTTGGGGCCAGCCTACCGATGAGTGCTTCACCGTCAGGGAATGAAACGGATTTACTCGGTCGCCCGGTTGGGTTGTCCAGAGTGCATGCCGTGGATGCATCTGTGCTGCCGTCAATTCCGGCGAGTACAATTACTTATTCTGCGATGGCAAATGCCGTGCGCATAGTTGAACAGGTGGCTCGTCTATCGGATGGGGCCGCATGAAAAACTGTGCCA
>JABJCZ010000363.1 GCA_018668475.1 Alphaproteobacteria bacterium
ATGCGCTTTTTCCACCACCGTCCAGTTGGAGGTTTCACGTAACTTGCAGCGCACACTGGCCCGCCAGCCGACGACCTCGACCTCAGACCCCGGGTCCGCGATAGCGAACACTTCCTCGTGGTTTGCGTGGAAATCTTCCCGCAATGCGGAGACCTCGTCCGCGCCAGCAATGGTGCCACTGCGCAACGGCACTTCGATTTCCCAGATCTGATGCGGGTAACGCGCTTCGGCGGTGAACTCAATTGTGTGCTCAAGGCTGTCCTTGCCCGGCCCCTCCACGAAGGCTTGGCAACGCCCGCCAAGATCACTCAGCATGGCGTTGACATTATCGTAATTGAAATCCGCCGTATGCGAATAAAGTGTGCCGCTGAATTCCGCTCGCAGGTCGGACATCAGGCCGCCCGCAGCCGATAGCGTGGCCGCAACATCCGGAATAATCACGTGCGCACAACCAAGGCGGCGCCCGATCGCCACCATATTAAGGCCCGCCGCGCCGCCGCCGCCGATGAGCACGGCTTCGCGCGGGTCGATCCCCTGATTAACAGTAATATCCTCAATGGCGTGAACCATGTTCTCGGTTGCAATCGAAAGAATAGCCGATGCCGCCTCATGAACACTCAGGCCAAGTTTATCGGCCACATGAGTTTTGACCGCCTCTTCCGCTGCCGCCCGATCCAGCTGCATCGCCCCACCAAGAAAATAATCCGGGTCAATCCAACCAAGCACGACCGACGCGTCTGTCACTGTCGGCTCAACACCACCCTTGCCGTAGCAGACAGGCCCCGGCACCGCGCCGGCGCTTTGTGGCCCTACATGCAACAGACCACCTTCGTCCACCCAGCCAATGCTGCCGCCACCGGCGCCGATGCTTTTGACGTCGACCGCCGGGAAGCCGGTCATATGGCCCCGATAGGGTTGGCCGATCCACGTCTCCCGAGTCCACGGAATGCGCCCGCCGCGCACCAGACTCACATCAAATGTGGTGCCTCCGGTATCGGCAATGATTGTTGTATCCACGCCGGCATCGATGCCGGAATAGTGGCGACCGGCAACTGGAGCCATGGCTGGACCGGAATTGATGGAATGAATGGGGGCTGCCGCCATATCCACGGCATCCATTGCCCCGCCCTGCGTGGTCACCACCAAAACCCGGCCGCTAAACCCGGCCTCGCGCAACCGGACGTCGAGCCCACCCAGATACGCGCCCATCAACGGCTTCAAGGACGCGTCCATAACTGTAGACGAGGCCCGGCGATACTCCCGCAAAGACGGGTTGAGCGCGTGGGATAACGTAAACGGCACACCCGGCATGTGCTCCGCCAGTAACTCACCAATCCGGATTTCATGGGCCGAATTTACGATGGACCAGAGCAGGCAGACACCAACGGCCTCGACGCCTTCGGCTTTCATCTGCTCGATGGTCTCCAGCACCGACGCTTCATCCAGCGTCTCAAGCACCGTGCCATCAAATTTTATTCGCTCAGGCATCTCGTAAGTGAGGGAGCGCGGGACGTAGGGCTCGGGATAGGCAACGGTGAAGTTGAACGGCTCAATACGTCCGCCTTCCCGGAAAACAAGGATATCCGGATGGCCCGCGGTCGTGAGAAAGGCCGTCTTCGCTGTATTGTTCGTAACGATCGCATTGATGGCCCGGGTCGTGCCATGAATCAGCATATCCGCGCTGGCCAAAAACTTGTCGCGTTCAACGCCAAAACTCTCGGCCGCCAGGCTCAACGTGTCGAGCACGCCAGCAATAGGATCGTCCGGCGTCGTCGATGATTTGAATACCCGAACATCACCTTTATCGTCCTCCACCACGAGGTCGGTGAAGGTGCCTCCCGTATCGACGGCAAATCGCATGACAATCCCCAAATTCGGTTTCGCAGTGTGGTGGCCGCTCGCGCCACTCGTTGCCCGCCAAGCTATCGCAATCAGTCGGCCCCGCCAAGAGTGTGATCACACTTTTCAATAATTCAATATAGATCAAACTGTTGCTACTCCGGAAACTGCCATCTACCGTATCCGCTGGAAGATTTTGGAGGCACATTTCCCATGGCTACCGAGATGATCGGGGACGCCCCGATCGCTAATGCAGACCTTGATGTCGCTGTCGCTGCGGCCCGAGACACCTATACCGCGCGAAACCCGACGAGCCTCGCCCGTCACGAAGAGGCATGCCGGTATATGCCGGGCGGAAATACGCGGACGACGCTGTTCCATAGCCCCTTCCCGCTTGCCATGGAGCGTGGCGCCGAAGCGCGCCTGTGGGACGTCGATGGTCATGAATACGTTGATTTCGTGGGTGACTTCACAGCCGGGCTATTCGGTCACAGTCATCCGGTCATTCGCCAGGCGCTGAACACTGCGATGGATGCCGGCATATCCATGGGCTCAACCCACCACTTCGAAGTTGACCTTGCCAAAGTCGTTTGCGCGCGGTTTCCGTCCATGGAGCAAGTGCGTTTCTGCAATTCAGGCACCGAGGCCAATACATTTGCGATTCTGACCGCCTGCGCGACCACGGGGCGCGATGAAGTCATGGTGTTCAACGGGGCTTACCACGGCTCGACCCTGCAGTTCAGGCCGGACGGCAAGCGCGACATCAACCTGCCAATCCCTTTCGTAATGGCGCCCTACAACGACGTGTCTGAAACCGTTCGGTTGATCGAGGAACACGCATCAAGCCTGGCTGCTGTTCTTATCGAACCGTTGCAGGGCGGCGGCGGATGCATCGCCGCAGAGACCGTGTTCCTCCAGGCGTTACGCGCCGCCTGTTCCAAGCACAACGTCGTTCTCATTTTTGATGAAGTGCTGACATCTCGCCTGGGCCCGGGCGGGCTGCAGGGTGTCCATGGCATCACGCCGGACATGACCACCATCGGCAAATACATCGGCGGCGGATCCAGCTTCGGTGGGTTTGGCGGCCGCAAGGACATCATGGAGCGATTTGATTCGCGACACCCCAACGCGTTCGCGCACTACGGCACCTTCAACAACAACGTACTGACCATGGCTGCCGGTGCGGCGGGGATGTCCGCCGCCTATACGGTCGATGAGGCCCTGCGACTGAATGCTGCGGGCGATCAATTGCGTGACCGCATCAACGCTCTCGCAGCCAAAGGCGGACATAACCTTCAGGCCTGTGGCATCGGCGGAGTCATGACCCTCCATTTCCAGACCGGGCCCATCCGCTCAGTCAATGAGATCAAAACGCGAGCACCGGCACTAAAGGAATTGCTTCAACTGTTCATGATGGAGCGTGGCATCTTCGCCGACCGGCGCTGCATGTTGTCGCTCTCGCTACCGATGACCGAAGCCGACCTGGAGCGGCTCACGGACGTGCTGGGCGAATTTCTCGAAACCCACGGCGGCCTGCTGCCGGGCGATTAATCTTCAGCCCGCGTCTTCACTGTCTTTGTGACGCGCAAGAGCTATCAACCGCCGGTCACGCCAAGCCCGGCGCTCGGCGTGACTTTCCGCCGGTACAAGCTTGCGACGCTCGGAGTCAATCCGCTTGATCACGTCTTCGTCCCACGGCTCGGCGACGCGCAAGTCCTGTCCCATATCCGTTATCGCTTTGCCGTACATTTCCACGTAGCTCGCGAAACCAGCATCGGCATTGAGGTCCATAGTTTCCAGTGGACCCATAAACGACCAGCGCAGGCCCAGCCCGTCTCGCATGCTCTTGTCGATATCCTCGGCAGAGACAATGCCCCGCGCAAAAAGCGACACGGCTTCGGTCATGACCGCCGCCTGCAGGCGATTGACCACAAACCCTTCCACTTCCCTTGTGAGGCGGATCGAGCTTTGCCCGGCACCTGACAGGATTTCGTCAGCCCGATCCATTGCCGCATCATCCGTCCAGGGTGACGGCACTAGCTCCACGCACGGCACGAGATGGGGCGGATTAATGGGATGCGCAATGAGGCAACGATGAGGTGTTGGAACCTCAAGGAATTTGCTTGGCGGAATGGCGGAACACGAGCTGGCAAGAACAGCATCATCCGGGGCCACTGCGACCATCGCGGAAAAGACAGCATGCTTGATACTGACCTCCTCCTTGACGCTTTCCTGGACGTAGATCACACCGTCGAGCGCTTCCTCCAGACTGGACGCCGGATGCATGCGCGCGCGCAGAGCTGCCGCACCGTCAATCATCTCCGCGCGCTCTAGGTCAGCGAGGCTTTTGTCTACTTCACCAAGTGCGTGCGCAACGACACCGTCCGCTGCGTCAAAATATGCCACGTCATATCCGGCCCGCGCAAAAACGATGCCCCAACTCCGGCCGATGACGCCGGTTCCAACAAGCGCAATTTTCTCTGCCATTTTTTCTAATCCAGTTTGTCGAGGCCAGCATAGGTCTCGAGGTTACCGTCGATACTGATGTGCTGACCCGAAAGGTGACGCCCCTGCTCGGAACAGAGGTAGAGCGCCAGGTCGGCGATCTCCTGCTCAGTAACGCCGGTTCGCATGGAAATACGACTGAGTATGATGGCGATAATCTCGTCGTAGCTGAGACCTGATGCATCTGCTTTCTCCTGCAGGACGCGGCGCGCTCGATCATTTAGCACATAGCCAGGCAGGATGGCATTGACGTTGATATTTGCCGGGCCAAGCTCCATTGCCAGGGTATCGACAAACCCCAGCAGCGCGCGCTTGGCGGTCGCGTAAGGAAGACGCAACGGAAAGCCGATCCGCCCGGCTGTCGATGAAATACTGATGATGGTGCCGAGTCCCGCTTTCCGCATCAAAGGAACGGCCCGGCGGACACAATAAAATTGCCCGTTTACGTCCACCGATATTGTGCGTTCCCATTCCTCCGGCGATACGTCCTCAACATGCTTGGTAGGACCAG
>JABJCZ010000364.1 GCA_018668475.1 Alphaproteobacteria bacterium
AATCCCTGTTGCTGTTTGTTCGGTATCGGGGTGGTCAGGAGAAAGATACGCAACGGGGCACCAGAGGATTTGCGGGGCATTGCCATGCAGATATTCGCCAAGCCCCTTTTGACCCCCGAGACAAGTGTGACCCTTCACCACGATTTCCGGATGGTCATTGCCGGTGGCGTGTTTCAACCATTAATGGCCAGTATGAGTTTTTTAGTAACATGGTAAGGACAAAGAAATGCCCAAAGGCACAGTAAAGTGGTTCAACCCGACTAAGGGTTTTGGTTTCATCCAGCCGGAAGATGGTTCCGGCGATGCATTCGTGCACATCTCGGCTGTTGAGCAGTCCGGTCTGAGCACTCTTAATGAGGGCCAGGTCGTTGAGTTTGAGATGGTGACCGGTCGCAACGGCAAGCCCGCTGCGGAGAACCTCAAGGTTGCTGACTAGTTCGCAATTCCTTGCGATCTTGACAGTGATTTCCAAGTAACACGTGTAGTAACCTTTTAAGGACTAAAGACATGCCAAAAGGCACAGTAAAGTGGTTTAACCCGACCAAGGGTTTTGGTTTCATCCAGCCGGAAGACGGCTCTGGCGATGCATTCGTGCATATTTCTGCTGTTGAGCAGTCCGGCCTGAGCACCCTCAATGAGGGCCAGGTTGTTGAATTTGAGCTGGTAACAGGACGCAACGGTAAGCCCGCTGCGGAAAATCTCAAAGTCTCTGATTAACCGGTTCCGGCGCGACAAGGCACAACCTGCCTGGTCGCGCCGGTCGGCATCACCAGATTTGTTTCGAAGCTGCACACGGCTTTGAAGCGAGGCAAGTTTACTGCCTTTATGAGTGCGGTGTGCAATTGAAGCGCCTCCAAACGGGGGCCGCTTGTACTTACGGAGCCCATGGGGCTCCACGGAGTAATTATGGCTCGTAAGCCGAATTATGGGTTTGAGCGTCGTGAACGCGAACGCCAGAAGGCCGAAAAGAAGGCCGCCCGGCTTGAAGCCAAGCGCGCCAAAAGCGCGGCCAAGCGCGACGGCGCGGACAATGTTGTCGTCGATGAGAACGGTAATGTCGTCGAAGTCGAAGCTACTGATGGGGGCGATGCTGGCGTTGACGTGGTCGAAGATACCGACCGCGAAGCCGAGTAGGCGTTCCTCCTACAATTGACCCTAGAATGCGGCATCTGATGTGCGCATGAGGCCCCGATAACCTGGGGCCTTTTTTATTGGCTAGAATTAATCATCCTGCCATTGATGCTGCCAGTCGCGCATGTTCTCAATGGCTGGGCCAAAAAGCTCTGGCATATACGTGTCTGGCGCTCCGGTGATGTCCATAGAACCGGAGGCCAAGTCGTCAGTCACGGTCGCGCAGAGCTCTGACGGGCCCAAGCCTTCCCCTTGCTCAATTGTTGTCAGCACTTGTTCAGGTGTTACCAAGGACAATATGACGTCTAGAACATCTTGCGCATCACCGTCTTCTACGTCCGGGTTGGTTTTCGCCATGCCGCCGATGAAGGTTCGCCGTGCGAGTTCGATGAGAGGGTCATTGCGCTCATGCCACGCAGCAGCCGCAGTCGACAGATTGTCTATGGTGTCCGTGTGTTCGTTGCAAATATTGATGACCGTCGAGAACCCCATCGAAATCAAAATGACCATGGTGCCTGTCGAGGCAGGCTCCTGGAGTATTTCCTCCATGGTCTCTGGCGGGTCTGTGTCAGCGCTGGCACGGGGTGGCGCGAGGGCGAAAAAATTCTCCTGACGGCTCTGGTGACGTGTGGACATGGACCGCGCTGGATGCAGACAGCAAACTGATTGTCTCGTGGCTTGTGGGCAGCCGTGACGCTGAATGCGCTAATACGTTCATGGACGACGTAGCCAGCCGGATCACGTCTCGCATCCAACTCACGACCGACGGCCACCACTCTTATCTGGATGCAGTGACGGGCGCCTTCGCGGACAGTGGCGTCGATTACGCGCAGCTTGTGAAGTTGTATGGCGCGGCTCCCGATAGCGCAAAACGCTATAGCCCACCGGCCTGCGTCGGGGCGAGGAAGGATCGGCTCAAAGGCGAGCCCGATCCTAAGCACATTTCAACGTCGTATGTGGATCGCCAGAACCTCACCATGCGGATGCAAATGCGGCGCTTCACGCGTCTGACAAATGCGTTCTCAAAGAAAGTGGAAAACCACTGCCACGCGCTGGCGCTTTACTTCGTTTGGTATAACTTCTGCCGTCAGCACAAGGGGCTTGGTGGCGTATCCCCGGCGATGGCTGCTGGCGTTACCGATGCCCTTCACGATATGGAGGGGATCGTTGGCCTGATTGATGACCGTGCGCCGAAGCCGGGGCGACCCAAGACCTACAAGACCAAAAATTCAAACTGAGACACTACCCAAAAGATAAATGCCAGCTCATATCTACCGCCGAGTAAAACGAGCCGTGCAACTCTGCTCAAGGCCCTTGTTCGTGGCTGAAGGACCGTTCATAAATCTCGGCGCAAACCCGCTCGGAGCACGCACATGACCACCACCGTCACCATCTTTGGCCTCAAGGGCTGTGATACCTGCCGCCAAGCGCGCAAGTGGCTGGCGACGGCTGGTATTGAATCGCCGGCGCCGGTGCATGATTTTCGTAGAGACGGCTTGCCGCCCGAAGCGCTGGACCGCTGGTTGAGGAAGTTCGGATGGAAGGTGCTGATTAACCGGCGCGGCACGACTTGGCGCGGCCTGAGCCCGGAGGCAAAAGAGATTGTTGAGGAAGACGAAGCACGCGCGCTCATGCTCGCCCGTCCGGCCCTCATCAAACGCCCGGTGTTTGAGCTGGGTGACACCGGCAAGGACGGCATCATCCTCGGTTTTGATGACGCTGCGAAGGGCACGTTGAAAGCCGCGCTCGACGCCTAGACGCTGCCAGACTATTGCGGCTAGTTTTCGGTTTCGGCGGCGGCGGCGCGGGCG